>NZ_JBHSQJ010000079.1:0-8275 GCF_042658505.1 Streptacidiphilus monticola
GGGCGGCAGGCCCGGGGCGCGGGGGCCGGGGCGCCGGGCAGCGCGGGACGCACGGCCCTCAGCCCAGGGCCGGGGCGGCAGGCCCGGGGCGCGGGGGCCGGGGCGGCAGGCCCGGGGCGCGGGGGCCGGGGCGCCGGGCGCGGAGACGCGAAGTCCCGGTCAGACGCGGGGCCTTCGGCTCACGGCGACCCCGGGCGACACCGGGAACAGAGCCGCCAGGCCCGGGCCCTGGACGCGGAGCGGGGCGCGGGGCTCTCAGCCTAGGGCCCAAGGCGGCGGGCACGGGGGAGGCGCGAAGTCCCGGTCAGACGCCGGGACTTCGGGGGCGTAGCGGGGCCACGCCGTACCCGGACGGCGGCCGCAGGACCTGGGCGGGGGCGCGTGGCGCCCAGGCGGCGCCAAGCCCGGGGCCCCGGGCGGGGAGCGCGGAGCCCTGGCCGAACGCCCGGGCCTGCCGACTGCGGCGGCGCCAGGGTGGAGGCGGCGGGGCGTCGCCGTGTGAGGACGTGGCATCGCCGCCACCCGCTTGGACGTGGCCGGGGGCGGCAGCCGTGGCAGGGGCGACGCGCAGCGGAAGGGGCGGGGCGTCCGGCGTCGCTGGGGCATGATGGGGCGGTGGACTTGGAGCCGTACCGGGGGGATCTGGTGGCGTTCTGCTACCGGATGCTGGGCTCGTTCCACGAGGCGGAGGATCTGACGCAGGAGACGCTGCTGCGCGCCTGGAAGGCGCGGGAGCGGTACGACCCGGGGCGGGCGTCGGTGCGGACGTGGCTGTACCGGATCGCGACCAATGCCTGCCTGAGCGCGCTGGAGGGGCGGGCCCGGCGGCCGCTGCCGTCGGGACTCGGGGCGCCGAGTGACGATCCGCGGGCTCCGCTGACGCCCGCCGTGGACGTGCCGTGGCTGGAGCCGTTCCCGGACGCGCGGTTCGACGTCGAGGCACGGGCCGATCTCCGGCTGGCGTGGGTGGCCGCCGTGCAGCTGCTGTCGGCCCGCCAGCGGGCGGTCCTGGTGCTGCGCGAGGTGCTGCAGTTCTCCGCCGCCGAGGTCGCGGAGCAGCTGCGCACCTCCGTCCCGGCGGTCAACAGCGCGCTGCAGCGCGCCCGCGCGGTCCTCAAGGACGCATTGGGGCACGGCGCGCCCGCGGAGCTGCGGGAAGCGGACGACCCGGAGGTCCGCGCCGTGGTGCAGCGTTACGCCCGGGCCTTCGAGGCGGCGGACGTGCTGGCCCTGGTGCGGCTGCTGGCCGAGGACGCGGTGCTGGAGATGCCGCCGGTCCCGCTCTGGTACGTCGGGCGGGGGGACTACGGCCGGTTCATGGAGCGGGTGTTCGCGCTGCGTGGACGCGACTGGGCCGTGCGGCCGCTGCGTGCCAACGGCCAACCCGCGCTGGCCGCCTACGCCTCGGACGAGGCGGTCGGCGGCCGTCGGCTGCACTCGGTGCAGGTCTTCGCCGTCACCCGGGGCCGGATCTCCCGCAACGTCGTCTTCGCGGACCCCCGGGTGCTGGCGTCCTTCGGCCTGCCGTCGCGGCTCGGCGGGGCCGGGGACCCGCACTGACAGAAGGCTCCCCGGAATTCTCCCGAAACGGCGATGAGTTCCGGTGGTCCCGCCGGTACGTACGGGTGGACACCGATCCGCCTACCCGAAGGGACCATCGCCATGAGCGTCATCGCCATCGCCTTCACCACCCTCGACGGGGTCGCCGAGGACCCGGACGGCTCCGCCGGCTCCGGGCCCGGCCCCTGGATGTTCCGGTACGGCCGCGAGGCCGTCGGCGGGGACGCGTTCCGCCTGGGACGCCTCCTGGACGACGGGGTGCTGCTGCTGGGCCGCGGCACCTGGCAGCACTTCGCCCGGCTCTGGCCGAACCGGGACGACGCCTTCGCCTCGCGCATGAACGCGGCCGACAAGCTCGTCGCCTCGCGCACGCTGACCGAGGCGGACGCCGCGGCCTGGGCCAACTCCCGTGTACTGCAGGGAGACCTCCTCGACGCGGTCAAGCGGGAGCGGCGCGACGTGCTCGTCATGGGCAGCCTGGACATCGCCCACCGGCTCGCCGCGGCCGACCTGGTGGACGAGTACCGGCTGCTCACCTTCCCGGTCGTCCTCGGGCGCGGCCGCCGGATCTTCCCGGAGAATGGCCCGGTCACCGAACTTGACTGCGTGCAGGTCGAGTTGGACGGCCCGCTGATCCGTACCCGGTACCGCAGGAGCACGCGCTGAGCGAGACCGGCGGCGCCGGCCGAAGCCTCGCGGGCGGCAGCTCGCGGGGCTTCGGCCCGACCGGAACGACCCGGATTTGGTCTAGTCCTATTGACGGAAGGCCCGCCGAAGCTGTTTGGTAGTCACGCTCGGGCCCGAGCGCACCCACACCCCCACAGCCCATGCACCGCGGGCATCCCCCGAAGGATTCTGTGTCATGCACGTGGCGAAACTCGCGGCCTCCGCCGGCGCCCTGGCGCTCGCGGTGACCGGCGCGGTCGGCCTGCTGGCCCCCACCAGCAGCTCCGCCGCGACCAGCGTCTACTCCGTGGCTCCCTATGTCGACATGTCGAACGGTCAGGAGGGCCTGCTCGACACCGCGATCACCCAGCACGGCCTCAAGGCCTACACCGCCGCCTTCGTGCTCGGCGAGGGCTGCAACCAGATCTGGGGCGACACCCTGCCCATCGGCGCCGACTCGTTCACCGATCCGCTGATCGCGAAGGCCAAGTCGGAGGGCGCCTCCGTGATCGTCTCCTCCGGTGGCGCCAGCGGCGAGCCGCTGGCGTGGACCTGCTCCACGCAGAGCAGCATCGACGCCGGCTACCAGGCGATCATCAACGACTACGGCGTCACCCAGCTCGACTTCGACGTCGAGGGCGCCGCGGTCGCGGACACCGCCGCCGCGGCCCGGCAGATGCAGGCCATGAAGGACCTCAAGGCGAGCAACCCGAACCTGCAGTTCTCGATGACCCTGCCCGTGCTCACCAGCGGCCTGACCGGGGACGGCGTCAACATCCTCAAGGCGGCGAAGAACGCCGGCATCCGCATCGACGTGGTCAACATCATGACCATGGACTACTACGCGGGCACCGGCACCGAGATGGGCCAGGGCGCGGTCGCCGCCGCGCAGGCCACGCTCGCGCAGATGCAGTCGGTGGACCCCGGCTACAGCTACGCCAACCTCGGCATCACCCCGATGATCGGCAAGAACGACGACGGCTCGACCTTCACCCTGGCCGACGCCCAGACGGTGGAGAGCTTCGCCGCCCAGCACGGCGTCGGGCGGCTGGCCTTCTGGTCGGTCAACCGCGACCAGCCGTGCAGCGGCAGCGCCAACTCGCTCTCGACCTGCAGCGAGATCAGCCAGAGCACGCTCGCCTTCACCGATGCCTTCGTCCCCTACGAGGGCAGCTCCGGCGGCGGGGGCGGCGGCAGTTCGAGTGACTTCTCGCTCTCCCTCTCCCCCGGCTCCGCCTCGGTCGCCCAGGGCGGCTCGGCGACGGCCACGGTCACCACGGCGGTGACGGCGGGCAGCGCGGAGGGCGTCAGCCTGAGCGCCTCCGGGGCGCCTTCCGGGGTCAGCATCACCTTCAGCCCCAACTCCGTCACCTCGGGCGGCAGTTCGACGCTCACCGCGACGGTCGGCTCCAGTGCTGCGGCGGGCACCTACCCGATCACCGTCACCGGCAGCGCCGCCTCCGGCAGCCACAGCGCCACCTACTCGCTCACCGTCACCAGCTCCGGCGGAGGCGGCGGGGGCGGAGGCGGAGGCGCGCTGACCAACGGCGGCTTCGAGACCGGCGGCCTCAGCCCGTGGACCTGCCAGTCCGGCAGCGCCGTGGTCAACTCCCCCGTCCACAGCGGCAGTCACGCACTTCTGGTCGTCCCGGGCTCCAGCACCACGGGCGAGTGCGACCAGGCCGTCACTCTGCAGCCCAACCACAGCTACACACTGACCGGTTGGGTCCAGGGCCCGTACGCCTACATCGGCGTCAGCGGCGGCGCGAGCGCCAGCACCTGGTCCAGCGGCAGCAGATGGAACCAGCTGAAGGTCACCTTCACGACCGGCAGCAGCGGCGCCGTCACCGTCTTCGTGCACGGCTGGTACGGCCAGGGCAACGTCTCCGCGGACGACTTCACCCTGAGCTGAGGCCGCGACGGCCCGCCGACCGCCCGTGGGACCCCCGGATGACACGCTGCCCGGGGTCCCACGGGCTCATGCCGTGACCGGCGGCCCCGCCGCCGGCGCGGCGTCAGATGCCGACGTAGTTCTCGGCGAAATGGTCCTGATGGCTGCGCGAGGAGCGCAGACTCTCCAAGCGGGCGAGTTGCAGGCCGCGCAGGAAGTCCGCCTCCTCGCCGGTCCCGGTCGGCCCGTGCAGCAGGTTGATCATCCAGTGGGAGAACTCCTGCGCCCGCCAGACACGGGGCAGGCAGTCGGCGGAGTAGCGGGCCAGGGCCGCGGAGTCCCCGGTGTGCACCGCCAGGACCAGTGCCCGGGCCAGGATCTCGGCCTCCATCACGGCGAGGTTGGCGCCCTTGGCCGCGGAGGGGCTGATCAGGCCGGCGGCGTCCCCTGCCAGGAAGAGGCTGCCGAACTGGATCGGGCTGAGCACGTCGGACTCCATCTGCACCACCGCGCGCTCCAGCACCGGCCCCTCGCGCAGCGGCCCGAAGGTCTCGGCCTGCATGCGCTGGTGCAGTTCCGCCCAGATGCGGTCCTCACTCCAGGACATGGGGTCCGTGCCGCGCGGGCACTGCAGGTAGTAGCGCGTCACCTCGGCGGTGCGGGCCATGTGGCCGGCGAAACCGCGCTCGTGCACGGCGTACCCGACGGCTTCCATGCTCGGCGGCGCCTGCACGAGCAGCGCCAGCCAGGACACGTCGTGGTCACGGCGGTGTCGCCGGACCGCACCGGGCGGCAGCGCCCGGCGGCTGGCGCCGTGTCGGCCGTCGCAGCCGGCCACGTAGCGGCTGGTCCAGCGCCTGGTGACGCCTCCGGCGTCACGGGTGGCGACCTCGGGACGGTCCCCGTCCAGGCCGGTCACCGCGGTCACCTCGGTGTCGAACCGGAGGTCTCCGCCCCGGGCGAGGAACTCCGCGACCAGATCGGCCACCAGGTGCTGCTGGGGGTAGACCGTGTGCACCTCGGCGCGCCCGAGCTTTCGGTAGCACAGCTCGAACTGGCCGCCGGGGTAGCGGAAGGCACACGTGTCGTGCTCCTTGCCGCGCGCCGACAGCCCGGCGTCGAGTCCGTTCTCGGCGAGCACCCGCACCGTGTTCGCCGCCAGGAACCCGGCCCGTGCGCGCTGCTCGACATGGGCGCGGCCGCGCTGCTCCAGGATCGCGCAGTCCACGCCCGCCGCCAGCAGCAGATTCCCGAGCACCAGGCCGGCCGGTCCGGCCCCGATGATCAGTACCGGGACGTCCTCCCCGTGCGCATGCTTCGTCATCTCTCCCCCGTCGCACGTCAGTTGCCGCATCGTGCGCGCCGCACGGCCGGCACGCCCCGGAGGAACGTCCGGGGCGCCCGGGCGGTTCCACGGGCGTGCCCGGTGCCGTGCCCGCCGCCGTGCGGGCGGTGACAATGGCCCCATGGACCCTGCAGTTCAGCAGTACGTGGACGGCGTCGCCCCGGAGCACCGCACGCTCTTCGACCGGGTGCACGGGCTGGTGCTGGAGGCATTCCCCGAGGCGGAGCCGGTGCTCTCGTACGGGATGCCGACCTACCGCGTCGGCGCCCGGCGGCTCCACGTCGGGGTCTGGCAGCACGGCATCTCCCTGTACGGCTGGGGGAAGGACCGCGACGGCGGTTTCACGGCACGGCATCCGGAGCTGCTCAGCGGCCGGGGGACGATCCGGCTGCGCCCGCAGGACGCGGCCGGCATCGGCGACGAGGAGCTGAGGGCGCTGATCCGGGCGGCGCTGGCGCCGTAAGGGCGCGTGTCGCCCCGAGGGCGCGTCTGGCCGTGAGGACGCTTCTCGCCGTGAGGGGGCGTCTCGCCGTGAGGGGGCGTCAGCCGGCGTCCGTGTGCGGGGACGAATCCGGCGGCGAGGCCGGGAGCGAGGCCAGGTAGGCGCGCCAGCCGCCGTGGGCGGTGATGTCCCGGGCTCCGGACAGGGCGTCGGGTGTGCACAGGAAGCCAGGAACGACGGAGCCGTCGGCCAGTTCGACGGGGCCCAGTGCCATCGGGCGGGGCAGGCCGTCGACCAGTCGGCCCAGTCCCTCGGCGGGGATGCGCCACAGTTCGGCGTCGATGGAAGCGCCGTCCGCCCCCACCCGGACCAGGCCCGGTTTGGCCGGGCTGGTGGAGAGCGCGTAGAGCCGGTAGCGGGGAGCCGTCCGGGTCGCGCGCTCGAAGCGGGCGCCCAGGCACAGCAGTTGGCCGTTGAGCGGCTGACCGGTGAGGTGGGCCCCCACGACGGCGAGCAGCGGGGCGGGCCCGAGCAGCCGGGCCAGTCGGGCGAGCCGCTCGTCCGAGTGGGCCGGGCCGATGAGCATCACGCCGAACGGGCGGTCGCTCGTCCCGTCGGCGCCACTGACGGGCGCGCCGGGGACGGCGACGGCGGCGAGGCCCAGCAGGTTGGTGGAGTTGGTGAACCGCCCCAGGCGGGCGTTGGTGCCGACCGGGTCCGCGGCCACCTCGGCGAGGCTGGGATGGCCCGGGGTGGTCGGCAGCAACAGCGCGTCCGCGTCGCCGAGTTGGGCCAGGGCGACGGCACGGAGGGCGGCCAGCCGGTCGCGGTCCGCGAAGAGGCGATGGGCCGGGATGTCCCGCGCGCCGGTGATGATGCGGGCCACGGTCGGATCGAGGTCGGGGGCGCCCTTGCTGATGAAGTCCCCCACGGCGGCGTAGCGTTCGGCGACGAACGCGCCTTCGTAGAGGAGCGTGGCGGCCTCGGTGAAGGCGGTGAGGTCGATGGGGCGCAGCTCCGCCCCCGCGTCCGCCAGGCGCGCCGCCGTCGCCTCGAACGCGACGGCCCAGCCGGGGTCCAGCTCGCCGAGCTGCGCGGTCGCGGGCACCGCGACCCGCCACGGGCCCGGCCGACGGGCGGGCGGGCGGTTCGGCGAGTCGGTCATGACGGCGAGGGCCGTTTCCGCCTCGTCGAGCGTCCGGGCGAAGACGGTGACGCAGTCCAGGCTTGCGCAGGCCGGCACGACGCCGGCGGTGGGCACGAGCCCGTAGGTCGGTTTGAGCCCGACGATGCCGTTGAAGGCGGCGGGGACCCGGCCGGATCCTGCCGTGTCGGTGCCGAGGGCGAAGTCCACGATGCCCAGCGCGACGGCGACGGCCGAGCCCGAACTGGAGCCCCCGGAGACGAGGTCGGGGTGATGGGCGTTGCGCACGGCGCCGTAGGGGGAGCGCGTACCCACGAGACCGGTGGCGAACTGGTCGAGGTTGGTCGTCCCCAGCACGAGCGCGCCGGCGGCGCGCAACCGGGCGACGCCGGTGGCGTCGGCGTCGGGCCGATAGGCGTAGGACGGGCACCCGGCGGTGGTCGGCAGCCCGGCCACGTCGATGTTGCCCTTCACCGCGAAGAGCCTTCCGGCGAGCGGCAGTTCGGGATCGACGGCGGCCGCCTCGGCCTCGACGTCAGCCTGCGGCCTCAGGTCGATCCACACCTCCGGCCGCTCGACGACGGCGATCCGCTCGTACGCGGCCCGCACCCGGGCGATGACGTCGGCTGGCATGGGCGCTGCCCTCTCTGGGAGTTCGGTTCGATGGTAGGCAGCCCTCCGGCGCGAAGCGCTGGGGGCCGTGGGCCGTGGGCCACATGCCCTACGCCTGCGGTGGAGGTGACACAGGGCCGCCCCTCCGGGCGGGCCCCCGCACCCGCGGGCCGGAGCCCATCCGGGCGGCCCCCCGCCCGGAGGGCGGCGAGGCCCAGGCCCCAGGGCCCGCAACCCGACCCCCCACAGGGCGGCCCGGCCTCCCGGGCCCCACCCCGGCCCGGGCGGGCCCGGGGGCGTGCGGTCCGGACCCCGCCCGGAGGGCGGCGAGGCCAGAACCCCAGGGCGCGCACCCGGCCCCCCGCACGGCGGCCCGGCCTCCCGGGCCCCACCCCGGCCCGGGCGGGCCCGGGGGCGTGCGGTCCGGACCCCGCCCGGAGGGCGGCGAGGCCAGAACCCCAGGGCGCGCACCCGGCCCCCCGCACGGCGGCCCGGCCTCCCGGGCCCCACCCCGGCCCGGGCGGGCCCGGGGGCGTGCGGTCCGGACCCCGCCCGGAGGGCGGCGAGGCCAGAACCCCAGGGCGCGCACCCGGCCCCCCGCACGGCGGCCCGGCC
>NZ_JBHSQJ010000079.1:8304-16839 GCF_042658505.1 Streptacidiphilus monticola
GGGGGCGTGCGGTCCGGACCCCAGCCGGGGCCGGGGGGCTATCGGGGGGCGAGAACGAGGAGCGGGGTGCCGGGTTCGACCTGGGCGCCGGGGTGGGTGAGGAGGTCGAGGACGACGCCGGACACGGGGGCATGGACGGGCGCCTCCATCTTCATCGCTTCGAGGGCCGCAACCTGCTGGCCCGCCTCGACCACGTCCCCCACCGCCACGTTCAACTGCCAGACCGACGCCGCGAATTCGGCCTCCAGCAGATGCCCGCCGGGGGGCACCCGCACCTCCGCCGCAGGCGCGGGCTCCGACGCCGCCTCCGGGCGGGTGAACTCGCCCGCCGCCTCCCAGGCGTCCCGTTCCGCGGCGAAGGCCGCCGCCTGGCGGGAGCGGAAGGCCGCGATGGAGTCGGCGTGCTCCTCCAGGAAGCGCAGGTGGTCGGCCAGGGCGAAGGAACCCTCCTCGATCCGGGGGGCGAACCGCCCGGCCGCCATGTCGGCGCGCAGTTCCAGGAGTTCCTCCGGCCCGACCGGATACCAGCGGATCCGGTCGAAGAACCGCAGCAGCCACGGCTTGCCCGGCTCGAACGCGCCGCGCTGCTGCCAGCCCGACCACACCTGGGTCGTGCGGCCGACGAACTGGTAGCCGCCGGGGCCCTCCATCCCGTAGATGCAGAGGTAGGCGCCGCCGATGCCGACGGAGTTCTCCGCGGTCCAGGTGCGGGCCGGGTTGTACTTCGTGGTGACCAGCCGGTGGCGCGGGTCCAGCGGGGTGGCGACCGGCGCGCCGAGGTAGACGTCGCCGAGGCCGAGGACGAGGTACTCCGCGTCGAAGACGGTCCGGTACACCTCCTCCACCGAGTCCAGGCCGTTGATCCGGCGGATGAACTCGATGTTCCACGGGCACCAGGGGGCGTCGTCGCGCACGCCCGCCATGTAGCGGGCGATGGCCTCGCGTGTCGCCGGGTCGTCCCAGGACAGCGGGAGGTGGACGGTCCGGGAGGGCACCACCAGCCGTTCCAGGTCCGGGAGTTGACGCACCGCCTGCCGCACGGCCGCGAGCAGGTCCGGCAGCGGCAGGGCGTCCGGGTCGGTCTGCACCTGCAGCGAGCGGATGCCGGGCGTGAGGTCGGTCAGGCCGGCCGGCGCGGTCGCCGCGAGGGACTCCATCAGCGCGTGCACCCGCATCCGCAGGGCCAGGTCGAGCTGCATCGGGCCGAACTCGACCAGCAGGTTGTCGTCGCCGCTGCGGCGGAACGTGACGTCCCCGTCGCGGGCGAGCACGCCGTCGTCCGCGATCGGCGTGCGGTCGGCCTGCGGCTCGCGCCACGGCTCCCGGCGCAGCCGGGTCGCCTCGGCCTCGCTGACCGGCACGAACCGGACGGTGTCGCCGGGCCGGACCTGGCCCAGCTTCCAGCGCTGACCGGAGGCGATCGTCGCGGGGCAGACGAAGCCGCCGAGCGAGGGGCCGTCCGGGCCGAGCAGCACCGGCATGTCGCCGGTGTAGTCCACGGCCCCGACCGAGTACGGCGTGTCGTGGATGTTGGACGGGTGCAGCCCCGCCTCGCCGCCGTCGGTGCGGGCCCAGCGCGGCTTGGGGCCGACCAGCCGGACGCCGGTCCGCGCGGAGTTGAAGTGGACCTTCCAGTCGGCGGCGTAGAACTCGGCGATGTCCTCGGGAGTGAAGAACTCCGGTGCGGCGTGCGGTCCTTCGAGGACGCCGATGCGCCACTCGCCGCGCAGGACCGGCCGTTCCGCGGGCGGCACCGGACGGCCGGTCGCCGACCCGCCGCCGTGCAGGACGTCGCCGGTGCGCAGTGGCCGGCCGCCGTGGCCGCCGAACCCGCCCAGGGTGAACGTGGCGGCGCTGCCCAGGAATTCGGGCACGTCCAGGCCGCCGCCCCCGAAGAGGACGTAGCTCCGCAGCCCCGGACCCTCGGCCGGGCCGACCGTCAGCGTGCCGCCCGCCGGGACGGTGACCGGCTCCCACTGCGGCACGGGCGCGCCGTCCACGGTGACGGCGACCGGCGCGCCGGTGACGCAGACGGTCGTCGGGTGGGTGAACCGCAAGGTCGGGCCCTGCAGGGTGCATTCGAGACCCGGGGCGCCCTCGGGGTTGCCGAGGGCGCGGTTGCCCAGGCGGAAGGAGAGGTCGTCCATCGGCCCGGACGGCGGTACGCCCACCTGCCAGTGGCCGCGTCGGCCGGGCCAGTCCTGGACGGTGGTGAGCGTGCCGCCGTTCTGGACCTCGATCCGGGGGGTGGGGTCCGTGATGCCGCCGAGGGTGGCGGTGCTGTGGCTGCCCGCCCGCAGGTCTGGGTGGGCCAGCGCGGCGCGGACCAGGCCGAGGTTGGTCTCGATGCCGTCCACGCGGGTGGCGGCGAGCGCGCGGTCGAGCCGGCGCAGCGCCTCCTCGCGGTCCGCGCCGTGCGCGACCACCTTGGCCAGCATGGGGTCGTAGGCGGTGGTGACCTTGATGCCGGTCTCGATCCAGGTGTCCACCCGGACGTCGTCCGGGAAGGCGACCCGGGTGAGCAGGCCCGCGCTGGGGCGGTGGGCGCGGGACGGGTCCTCGGCGTAGACGCGGGCCTCGACGGCGTGCCCGCGCGGGGCGTCGGGTTCGCGGACGACGCCGCGCTCGCCCTGGGCGAGCCGCAGCATCCACTCCACCAGGTCCACCCCGTGCACCGCCTCGGTGACCGGGTGCTCCACCTGGAGCCGGGTGTTGACCTCCAGGAAGTACGCCTCCTCGCGGGCGGCGTCGTAGACGAACTCGACCGTCCCGGCGGATCGGTAACGCACCGATGCGCACAACTGCCGGGCACTGGAAGCCAGTTCGCGCCGGATCCGGTCCGGAAGACCGGGTGCGGGCGCCTCCTCCAGCACCTTCTGGTTGCGGCGCTGCAGCGAGCAGTCCCGGTCCCCGAAGTCGACCACGCGCCCGGTGCCGTCCCCGAAGACCTGCACCTCGACATGGCGGGCCCGGTCCACGAGCCGCTCCAGGAACACACCCGCCGAGGAGAAGGACGCGGCGGCCACCCGCTGCACTCGCTCCCAGGCGTCGGCCAGTTGGTCGGGGGTCCGGCAGGTGGCCATGCCGATGCCGCCTCCGCCGCCGGTGGCCTTGAGCATCACCGGGTAGCCGATGCGCTCGGCCTGGTCGAGCGCGGTCGGCAGGTCGGGCAGCAGCCCGGTGCCCGGTGCGAGCGGGACACCTGCGGCCTCGGCCGCCGCGCGGGCGGTGTGCTTGGCGCCGAAGAGTTCCAACTGCTCGGCGGTGGGACCGACGAAGACGATGCCGGCGCGCTCGCAACGGCGCGCGAACTCCGCGTCCTCGGACAGGAATCCGTAGCCGGGATGGACGGCCCCGGCGCCGCTCCGCTCGGCCGCCCGCAGCACCAGTTCGGCGTCCAGGTAGGACTGCTTGGCGGGCGCGGGACCGAGCCGCACGGCCGCATCGGCGAGCCGGACATGGGGAGCGGAGCGGTCGGGGTCGGAGAAGACGGCGACGGTGCGCAGGCCGAGCCGCCGGGCGGTGCGGATGATCCGGACGGCGATCTCGCCGCGGTTGGCGACGAGCAGGGTGTCGAAGCTCATCGGGCACTCACCGGGCCGAGGCCGTCGGGGTCGCCGGCAGCGCCGGGATCGACGGTCATCCGGACGGGCGTCGGGTCGAAGCCGTTGCAGGGGTTGTTCACCTGCGGGCAGTTGGAGACCAGCACCAGCACGTCGCACTCGGCGCGCAGCACCACGCGCCGCCCCGGCGCGGACAGTCCGTCGACGATGCCGAGGGTGCCGTCCTCCTCGACGGGGACGTTCATGTACCAGTTGATGTTGGAGACCAGGTCCCGCTTGCCGAGGCCGTACCTGGCCCCTTCGGCGAGGAAGTTCTCCACGCAGGCGTGCTGGGACCAGGTGTGGTGCCCGTAGCGGAGGGTGTTGGACTCCTTGGAGCAGGCCCCGCCGAGCGTGTCGTGGCGGCCGACCTCGTCCTCGACCACGGTCATCAGCGGGGTGTGCTCGCAGGAGAGCAGCACGCTGCCGGTGGTGAGGAAGATGCTCCCCTGCGCCTGGACGGTGTCGGGCGCGCTGTACCGGACGGCGGTGTCGTGCGCGTCGTAGAGGAGGAAGTCGACGGCCTGGTTGCCGTGCAGGTCGGTGATGGTGAGCAGCCCCCCGGCGGGGACGACGGCCGACCAGGCGGCCCGCGCGGGGACGACGGCGCTCATGCCCCCGGGAGAAGCGCTCCCGGCGGTCGTGCTCCCCGCGGTCGTGCTCTGGGCGGTCGTGGTCTGGGCGGTCGTGGTCATGCGATCCCCCTGGAGGCGAGCAGTTCGACGGTGTTGAGGAAGGCGCGGCGGCCTTCGGGGGACGCCTCCCAGAGCGGGTCGCCCGGGCCCGTCGGCGCCGCGCGCCAGGCCAGGACCTCCAACTCGGTGCAGCGGTACTGGGGCCGCGGGTCCAGCGGATGCGGGACGTTGGCGAGCAGGACGACGAGCTCCTGCTCGGCACGGAGGGTCACGGCCGCGCCGGACCCGGCGGAGCCGGTGAACTCCAGCGCGCCGTCGTCCTCGCGGACGGTGACGCCCTGGAACATGGAGAGGGACGGCGGCAGGTCACGCGGCGTCAACCCGTGTTTGGCGGCGGCGAGTTTGAACAGCTCGCGCCCGGCGGGCGAGGCCGACTGGGGTGAACCGTCTCCGTAGCGGCGGGTGTTGCGGGCGAGGGTGGAGGTTCCGCAGAGGGCGTCGTGCCGGCCCGAGTTGTCGGCCACGATCGAGGCGAGGACGCGTCCCTGGTCGGAGAGGAGCAGGCGGCCCACGCCGAGGTAGGCGTTCCACTGCACCTTGACGGTGTCGGCGACGTTCAGCCGTTCCCACGGGCGGTCGGCCGCGTAGAGCAGCAAATGCGCGCAGGCGTCGCCGTCCGGATCGGTGAGCCGCAGCTCTGTGCCGCGGGCGAGGACACGGTGGGTGTAGTTGCCGCCCGCGACGGTCTCCGCCCACACCACCGGCCCCGCCGCGCCGTCCGGCGCGGTCACCGTGGCGGCGGGGACGACCGGCATCGCGCGGGTCCGCGTCCCCTCCTGCGCCCTGGCGTGCTCCCGGGCCCCGTGCGTGGTCGCCGTCCCCATGCGGCCTCCCTCTCGTCCGAACTGTTTCTGTCGTGCGACAGAAATTAGAGCCCGGTCAATTCCCTTGGATTGCCCGACTGTTCCGGGGGCGTTACCGGAACCTCACGGCCCGTCGGGCGCGGCGGCCCCACGGCGGGCCCGCGCGGCCTGTGCGAGGATCACGGCATGAGCACAGCGACAGGACGTCCGGTCGGCAGGCCGCGGGCCACCCCGCGGGCCGCGGAGGGGCTCGCACCCCGGGACGAACTCCTGGCTGCCGCAGCCGAGTTGTTCAGCGCTCTGGGCTACGCGGCCACCTCGACCCGCGCCGTCGCCGAGCGCGCCGGGATGCGCCAGGCGACGATGTACCACTACGTCTCCGGCAAGGAGGAACTGCTCGCCGCCCTCCTCGAGTCCACCGTCGCCCCCTCGCTGGCCCTCGCCCGGAGCCTCCTCGCCGAGGACGACCACCCGGCGGAGGTCCGCCTGCACCGGCTCTGCAGCTCCGACGTCGCGCTGCTCTGCGGAGGCCCGCACAACCTCGGCGCGCTCTACCTGCTGCCGGAGGTGCGCGGCGAGCGGTTCGCCGGCTTCCACCGGACCAGGCAGCAACTCAAGGACGCCTACCGGCAGTTGATCGCGGCCACCGGCCCGGGCGCGAGCCTGCCCGAGGACGGGCTCGCGCTCCGGACCGATCTCGTCTTCGGACTGATCGAGGGGGTCATCCTGGTCCGCCGCTCCGATCCGGACCGCCCCATCGCGGACTTCGCCACGGCGACGGCGGACGCCGCGCTGCGGATCGTCGGCGTCGGCGTCGAACCACGTCAGCTGCCCGCGGCGGGCGGCACCGCGGCGGGCACGGTCCCGCCCGGGAGCCNGGTCCGCGCGGGCGCGCCGGCGCAGCGAGAGCCGGTAACCCGCGCCCACGGCGAGCGTCGCCGCCAGGAAGAGCACGGTGAACCAGCGGAAGTACCAGTGGCCGCCGGAGGGGTCGTAGACGGCGGCACGCGGCCACGCCAGGTTGACCGACATGGCCAGGCCGTACACCAGCGCCAGCCCGGAGACCGGGACGCCGAGGCGGCCCAGGGTGAACAGCCGGCCGCCCTGCTCGTCGGCGCCCTGGGCGTCCGCGCCGCCGGGTCCGCGCCGCAGCCGCCGCGCCAGGTAGGCGCCGGTCACCATCGCGTAGGCGAGGTAGACCATCGCGATGCAGGTCGTGCCGATGGCCAGGAAGGCGTCCGGCGAGAGGAAGTTGAGCAGGCACAGCGCCGCCGCGGCGACCCCGGTGACGACGGCCGTGGCGGTCGGCATGCCACTCCGCGGGGAGACGCGGGCCAGCCGCCGCGAGAAGGGCAGCACGCCGTCCCGGGCCATGGAGAACAGCATCCGGGTGCCGGCCGTCTGGATCGCGAGCGTCGCCACGAACACCGCAACGGCCACGTCCGCCAGCAGCGCCTTGCCCACGCCCGGGCCGAGGCTGCTGGTGAGCACGTAGCCGAGCCCCTCGCTCGCCATCCGCCCCGACCCCAGGTCGGGAGAGGCCAGCACGCCCGCGTAGACCAGGAGTCCGCCCAGCACGCCGGCCGCGACGAGCGCGGTGAGGATGGTCCGCGGGGCCGTGCGCCGCGGACTGCGGGTCTCCTCGCTCATCTCGCCCGCGCTGTCGAAGCCGATCAGCACGTAGGCCGCGGCGAAGGAGCCGACCAGCAGTGCGCCCGTGGCACCGCCGGGAACACCCGTGTGCAGGGTGACCCCGAGGCCGTGGCGGGTGTGTGTGAACAGCAGCACGACGATCAGCACCGCGCCGACGATCTCGGCGCTCACGCCGATCCGGTTGACCGCCGAGAGGACCCGGTTGTCCACGATGTTCACCACCGTCGTCAACAGCAGCAGCAGCACGCCGAGCAGCCCGGCGTTCGCCGCGCCGGTCGGCGTGGTGGGGGCGGGGTCGCCGCCGACGAGTTGGAAGCCCGACCAGACGGCAGGCAGCACCACCTGGAGCGCGAGGGCCGCCGCGGCGGCCACCACGATCTGACCGATCACCATGGTCCAGCCGGCGAACCAGCCGTAGACCGGGGTCGCCAGCCGGGTGGCCCACTGGTAGATCGCCCCGGACAGCGGGTAGCGGGCGGCCAGTTCGGCGAAACAGGCGGCGACGAGCAACTGTCCCGCCAGGACGGCCGGCCAGGTCCAGACGAAGGCCGGGCCGGCGAAGCCGTAGCCGAAGCCGAAGAACTGGAACACCGTGGTCAGCACCGAGATGAAGGAGAACCCGGCGGCGAAGGAGGCGAACCTGCCCATGGTGCGGTGCAGTTCCTGGCGGTACCCGAAGCGGGCCAGCGCCGCGTCGTCGGGGGGTGCGCTGACGGTCATGGGATTCCCCTCGCTCGCAGGGTCCGGATTACTGTCGAGCGACAGAAATTAGGGGCGGGCTGTTTCCGCCGAATGTCGCGGCGATGTCGCCCCCGGGCCGAAGTCCTCACACCGCCCGCAGCAAGCAGGACGCCGGCCGGGGCGACGGGGACGCGGCACGGGCACGCAGGACGCCGACCGGGGCCACGGCGGACACCGGCCGCGGCACGCGGGACGCCGGCCGGGCTTGAAGTCGCCGTCGCGGGCAGAAGGCCCGTATGCGACTGCGCACCAGTGAACCCTCCCGTCCGGGGATCCGACGACGGCGGTGCGGGCGCGGGTTCCGCTACCTCGCGCCCGACGGCTCGGCGCTCACCGACCGGGGCGAACTGGAGCGGATCCGTGCCCTGGTCGTCCCCCCGGCCTGGGAGGACGTCTGGATCTGCCCGTGGCCCAACGGGCACCTGCAGGCGGTGGGCACGGACGCCGCCGGTCGTCGGCAGTACCTGTACCACCCGGAGTTCCGGCGCCGGCAGGAGGAGAGCAAGCACGCGCATGTCCTGGAGGTCGCCGCGCATCTGCCGAAGGTGCGTCAGTACGCCCAGGACGCCCTCGAGTTGCCCACGCTCTGCCGCGAGCGGGTGCTCGGCTGCGCAGTCCGGCTGCTGGACCTGGGCTTCTTCCGGATCGGCTCGGACTCCTACGCCAAGCAGAACGGCAGCTACGGCCTGACCACGCTGGAACGGGAGCACGTCACCTGCCGCCGGGGCCTGGTGGAGTTCGACTTCCCCGCCAAGCACGGCCGGCACCGGATGCAGACGCTCACCGACCCGGCCGCCTGCCGGACGCTGCGCGCCCTGCTCCGCCGCGACGGCGGCGGAGCCCGGCTGCTCGCCTACCGGGACGGCGGAGGCTGGCACGACCTGCACGGCCGGGAGGTCAACGAGCAGCTGCACGAGCTGACCGGGCTGGACATCACCGCGAAGGACTTCCGCACCTGGCACGCCACCGTCCTGGCCGCGGTCGGCCTCGCCGTCTCCGCGCCGGTCGCCGCCCGCTCCTCCGCCTCGCGGCGGCGAGGCG
>NZ_JBHSQJ010000079.1:16853-26580 GCF_042658505.1 Streptacidiphilus monticola
GAGCCGTGGCCCGGACCGTGCGCGAGGTCGCCGACTACCTGGGCAACACGCCTGCGGTCTGCCGCGGCTCGTACATCAACCCGCGCGTGGTGGAGCTCTTCGAGGAGGGGCGCACCATCGCGGACTCGCTCCCGCTCATCGGCGCGGACGCCGGGGCGGGCCTCCCGGCGACCCACGGCCCGGTGGAGGAAGCCGTCCTGCGCCTGCTGGGCGGGGAGACAGGCTGAACGGGGGCAGGCTGAACGGGGGACCGCCGAAGGCGGCCGGCTCGACCGGCCCGGCGCCGGTCAGGACTGTGCGGGCCGGATCAGGCGCTCGTCCGGGATGACCGCGACGCCCACGATCTCGATCATGGCCTCGGGCTGCCACAGCGCGGTCGTGCCGATGCCCGCCATCGCGGGATAGACCGGGCCGGCCAGCTCGCGCCAGACCTCGCCGATCTCCTTGCCGTGGGCCTGGTAGTCCGGGATGTCGGTCAGGTAGATGGTGATGCTCACCAGGTCCTCGGGGATCCCGCCCGCCTCCGCGAGCGTCGCCAGCACGTTGCCGAACGCCTGGCGGAACTGCGCCACGATGCCGCCCGGCACGATCTTCATGTCCTGGTCGAGGGCCGTCTGGCCGCCCAGGTGGAGCGTGTTGCCGCAGAGCGTCCCGTGCGAGTAGCCGCTGGGCTTCGGCAGCGAGGGCGGATTGACCGGAACGGGGGCCGAGAAGGTCGCCATCGGGACTCCTGCGTCGCGCGAGGGGGTCGGGTCGCCGCCACCGTAGCATCTATTGACACTCTTCTGACGCTCGTAGAAATAATGAAATACAGCGCCGCGCCGACAGCGGCAGCGGCGGCTCAGCGGAAGGAGCGCCCGGTGCGCCTCGCAACAGTCAGCCACGCGGACCGCACGACCGCCGCCGTTCTCATCGACGACGTGTGGCGGGCACTGCCGGCCACCGACCTGTCCGCCTTCCTGGCGGCCCAGGGCGTGGCGCGGGCGGCCGGCCTGGCGGGTGCCGCGCTCGACGGCGCGGTCCCGGTGCTGCCGCTCCCCGCCCCGGCCAAGGTGATCTGCTGCGGCCTGAACTACGCGGACCACATCCGCGAGACCGGACGCGAACTCCCGTCCTTCCCCACGCTGTTCGCCAAGTACGCGGACACGCTCACCGGCCCGGCCGACGACGTCGTGCTGCCGCCGGGCCTGCAGGTGGACTGGGAGGCCGAACTCGCCGTCGTCGTCGGGGCCACCCTGCGCCACGCGGACCCGGACACCGCCCGCGCCGGGATCGCGGGGTACACCGTGGCCAACGACATCTCCGTACGCGACTGGCAGTACCGGACGCTGCAGTGGTTCCAGGGGAAGGCCTGGGACGGCTCCTGCCCGGTCGGCCCGGTCGTGGTCACCCCGGACGAGATCGACCCGGCCGCCGGGCTGGACGTCGTCTGCCGGGTGAACGGCGAGGAGGTGCAGCGCGACAGCACTCGCACCCTGGTCTTCGACTCGGCCCAACTGCTGGCCTACATCTCGACGTTCACGGTGCTGCGCCCCGGTGACCTGGTGCTGACCGGGACGCCCGGAGGGGTCGGCACGGCCCGCGAACCGCAGCGCTTCCTCGCCGACGGCGACGTCGTCGAGACCGCGATCGCCGGCATCGGCGCCCTGCGCAACACCGTCCGCCTCAAGGGCTGACGCGGTACCCCGCCCCCGCACCCCCCACGCACGAGGAGGAGCCTCCATGGACCCCACCCCCGGCAGCGCCGCCGACTACAGCTCGTACGTCCTCGACGGCGACAACTCGATGTACGCCACCGAGAGCGGCCTGGTCGTGCCGGTGGTGACCCGGGCCGGCAGCGAGCCGGGCGACACCGGGCAGTCCGCGGGCGCCACCCGGATCTCCGGCGTCAGCATCCAGCACACCCCGGCCACCCGGCTCTGGTTCGGGAAGGTCAGCAACGCGGCGGGCTACCGCTCCGTCCCGCACCACCACGGGGAGGCGGAGACCGGGGGTTACGTCCTCTCCGGCCGGGCCCGCATCTACTTCGGCGCCCGGTTCGAGGACTACATCGACATGTCCGAGGGGGACTGGGTCTTCGTCCCGCCGTTCATGCCCCACGTCGAGTGCAACCTGGACCGCAACAGGCCGCTCACCTGGATGACCACCCGCACCCCGGAGAACATCGTGGTCAACCTCCCCGAGGTCCCCGACGCGGACCTGCGCCACTGGCTGGACCGGCCCTGATGACCGACACCACCTCCGAGTACTTCAGCGCCGCGGTCACCCTCACCCCGGCCGAGCCCGAGCACTTCGACCTCGCCTTCACGGCGGTCACCCAGCCCTGCCCCTGGCCCAAGGCCTACGGCGGCGACCTGGTCGCCCAGGCCGCGGCCGCCGCCATGCGCTCCGTGGACGACGCCAAGGCGCTGCACTCCATGCACTCCTACTTCATGCGCCCGGCCGAGATCGGCGAACCGGTGCGCTACGAGGTCGAGTTGCTGCGCGACGGCCGCGGCTACGCCACCCGCCAGGTGCGCGGCTACCAGAACGGCAAGCCGCTCTACGTCTGCCTGGCCAACTTCGCCGCCGGGGAGGCGGGTTCGAGCTGGTCCGGCGAGCTGCCCGACTGGGCCGCCGGACTGGCGGACCCGGAACTGCTGCCCAGCTCCGCCGAGTACCTGGCGGACCGCTCCGGCGGCACGATGACTGCAGTCTCCAAGGCCTACTGGTCCTCGGGACGCAGCTTCGACATGCGGCACGTCCCCGGCCCCCTCTACCTGACCGTGGACGGGGAGTCGCAGCCCCACCAGGCCGTCTGGGTCCGGCCGTTCGACGCCCTGCGGCCGGTCGAGGGGCTGACCGACGCCCAGCGCGACGCCGCCGCGCTCGCCTACGTCTGCGACTACACGATCCTGGAGCCCGTGCTGCGCGTCCTGGGCCTGCCGTGGGCGCGGCCGGGACTGGTCACCGCCAGCCTGGACCACGCGATGTGGTTCCACCGCCCGCCCCGGGCTGGCGCGTTGGACGGCTGGCTGCTCTACGCCCAGCAGGCGGTCGCGGCGGAGGCCGGTCGCGGCCTCGGCGCCGGCCGCTTCTTCACCCCGGACGGCATCCACCTGGCCACCGTGGCCCAGGAGGGGATGATCCGCGCCTCCCAGGGAGGGACCAGATGAAGCTGTCACCGTCCGGGTACGCCGACACCTTCGCGCGCGACCACCTGCCCCCCGACGAGCTGTGGCCGGTGCTGGAGTTCACCACCGAACTGCTGCAGTACCCCGAACGCCTCAACGCCGCCGTGGAGCTGATCGACCGTCAGGCGGACGCCCTCGGCCCCGACCGGCCCGCCCTGCGCACGCCCGCCGGCGAGGTCTGGAGCTACGGCGAGCTGCGGCTGCGCGCCAACCAGGTGGCCCAGGTGCTCACCGAGGATCTCGGCCTGGTGCCGGGCAACCGGGTGCTGCTGCGCTCCCCCAACAACCCCTGGACCGTCGCGGCCTGGCTGGGCGTGCTCAAGGCCGGCGGCATCGTCGTGACCACCATGGCCGCGCTGCGCGCCCGGGAGCTGGCGCCGGTCGTCGAGAAGACGCGGCCGGCCGTCGCCCTCGTGGACCACCGGTTCCTGGACGAGGTCCTCGCCGTCCGCGACGGCGTCGCACCGGACCTCGTGGTCGTCGGCTACGGCGGCGCCGCGGACGGCGACCTGAGCCGGCGGTCCGCCGCCAAGTCCGGGCGGTTCACCGCGGTGGACACGGCCGCGGACGACGTGGCGCTGTTCGGCCCCACCTCGGGCACCACGGGCGTCCCGAAGGTCACCGTCCACTTCCACCGCGACCTGCTGTCCATCGACAACACCTTCGGCAGGTGCACCCTGCGGCTGCGCCCCGACGACCTGGTGGCCTGCACCGCGCCGCTCGCCTTCACCTTCGGCCTCGGCATGCTGGTGGTCTTCACGCTGCGGGCCGGCGCCTGCGCGTTCCTGACCGAGACGGCGACGCCCGCGGAACTGGCCCAGCTGGTGGCCGACCACGGGGTGACCGTGCTCGCCACCGCGCCGACGGCGTACAAGCAGATCGTCAAGTCCGGCCGGGTGCAGCAGCTTTCGGGCCTGCGGGTGGCGGTGAGCGCCGGCGAGCACATCGCGCCGGACGTGTGGGAGCGGCTGCGCGACGAGGTCGGCCTGCGGGTCGTGGACGGCATCGGGGCCACCGAGATGCTGCACATCTTCATCTCGGCGGCGGACGACGACATCCGCCCCGGTGCGACCGGCCGCCCGGTCCCCGGCTTCCGCGCCACGGTCCTCGGCCCGGACGGCGAGGAGGTGCCGCCGGGGGCCGAGGGACGGCTCGCCGTCATCGGCCCGGTCGGCTGCCGTTACCTGGACGACGAGCGCCAGGCCGACTACGTCGTGAACGGCTGGAACGTCACCGGCGACACCTTCACCCGCGACGCGGACGGCTACTTCTGGTACCGGGCCCGCAGCGACAACATGATCGTGTCCTCCGGCTACAACATCGCCGGCCCCGAGGTCGAGGCCGCGGTGGACACCCACCCGGACGTCGTGGAGTCGGCCGTGGTCGCCGCCCCCGACGCCGAACGCGGCTCCGTCGTCTGCGCGTTCGTGGTGCTCCGCGAGGGGGCGGCCGCGGACGCGGCGACCGCCAGGTCCATCCAGGACCACGTCAAGCAGCAGATCGCGCCGTACAAGTATCCGCGCGAGATCCGCTTCATCGACGCGCTGCCGCGCAATCCGAGCGGCAAGCTGCAGCACTTCAAGCTCCGCCGGATCGTGGAGGGAACGTCATGAGGATCGCGATCGTCGGCGGCGGCCCCGGCGGACTGTACTTCGCCGCGCTGATGAAGCAGCTCGATCCGGCGCACGAGGTCACCGTCTGGGAGCGCAACGCGCCCGACGACACCTTCGGCTTCGGCGTCGTCTTCTCCGACGAGACGCTGAGCGGCATCGACAACGCGGACGAGGTCGTGCACGCCACCATGGAGAGCCGGTTCGCCCGCTGGACCGACATCGACGTGGAGTTCAACGGCCACCGGTTCACCGTCGGCGGCCAGGGCTTCGCGGCGATGAGCCGCAAGGAGCTGCTGCAGATCCTGCAGCAGCGGGCCGCCGAGCTGGGCGTCACCGTGCACTACCGCACCGAGGCCCCGGATGTGGACCAGCTGCGGGCCTCCCACGACCTGGTGCTCGCCGCCGACGGCGTCAACTCCGCGGTGCGCACGAAGTACGCCGACGTGTTCCGGCCGTCGCTGGACCCGCGGCGCAACAAGTACATCTGGCTCGGCACCGACCTGGTCTTCGAGGCGTTCCAGTTCTTCGTCAAGCAGACGGAGTGGGGCACCATGCAGATCCACGGCTACCCCTACTCGGAGGCCGGCTCGACCTTCATCGTGGAGATGCACGAGGACGTCTGGCGCCGCGCCGGCTTCGACCGGACCGAGCACCAGGCGCTCCCGCCGGGCGCGTCCGACGCGTACGCGGTGGCGCGCATCGCCGAGATCTTCGCGGAGGAGCTGAAGGGCCATCAGGTCCTCACCAACAACTCGAAATGGCTGAACTTCACCACGGTCCGCAACGCCCGCTGGTACGACGGCAACGTGGTGCTCCTCGGCGACGCCGCGCACACGGCGCACTTCTCCATCGGCTCCGGCACCAAGCTCGCCATGGAGGACGCGCTCGCGCTGGCCGCCTGCCTGCACGAACGGCCCAGCGTGGCCGAGGCGTTGGCGGCGTACCAGGCCGAGCGCAAGCCGGTTGTCGAGTCCACCCAGCGCGCGGCCCAGGCGTCGCTGGAGTGGTTCGAGAACATCGGCATGTACGCCGACCAGGAGCCCGCCCAGTTCGTCTTCAACCTGCTGACCCGCTCGCGCCGGATCACCTTCGAGAACCTGAAGGAGCGCGACGCGGACTTCGCCGCCCGGATGGAGCGGGAGTTCGCGCGCAGCCAGCGGTCCGCCGAAGTGGCCCCGGCGATGTTCCAGCCGGTCCGCATCGGGGAGTTGGAGCTGAAGAACCGCGTCATCGTCTCCCCGATGGACATGTACTGCTCCGTGGAGGGCGTGCCGGGCGACTTCCACCTGGTGCACCTGGGCTCCAAGGCGCTGGGCGGCGCGGGCCTGGTGATGACCGAGATGGTCTGCGTCTCCCCCGAGGGACGGATCACGCCGGGCTGCCCGGGCCTGTGGACCGACGAGCAGCGCGACGCCTGGCGGCGCGTCACCGACTTCGTGCACGCCCGCGCGACCGCGAGGATCGGGCTGCAGCTCGGCCACTCCGGGCGCAAGGGGTCGACCAGGCTGATGTGGGAGGGCATGGACGAGCCGCTGCCGGAGGGGAACTGGGAGGTCATCGGCCCGTCGGCGCTGCCCTACGGCCCCGGCTGCCACGTCCCGCGCGAGGCGACGCGGGCGGACCTGGACCAGGTCGTCGCGGACTTCACCGCCGCCGCGGAGCGCGGGGTGGCCGCGGGCTTCGACCTGGTCGAGGTCCACGCCGCGCACGGCTACCTGCTGTCGTCCTTCCTGTCCCCGGTCGCCAACCGGCGCACCGACGAGTACGGCGGCAGCCTGGAGAACCGGCTGCGGTTCCCGCTGGAGGTGTTCGACGCGGTCCGCCGCGCCGTCCCGGACCGGATCCCGGTGACCGTCCGCATCTCGGCGACCGACTGGGTCCCGGACGGCAACACGGACGAGGACGCCGTGGAGATCGCCCGCGCCTTCATCGCGCACGGCGCGGCGGCGATCGACGTCTCCTCGGGCCAGGTCACCAAGGACGAGCAGCCGGCCTTCGGCCGCTCCTACCAGACGCCCTTCGCCGACAAGATCCGGCACCGGGTGGCCGGACCGGCGGGCGTGAAGGTGATCGCGGTGGGCGCCATCTCCTCCTACGACGACGTCAACTCCATCCTGCTGGCTGGCCGCGCGGACCTGTGCGCCCTCGGCCGCACCCACCTGTACAACCCGCAGTGGACGCTGCAGGCGGCCGCCGAGCAGGAGTACCGGGGTGCGGGCGCGCAGTGGCCTGTGCAATGGGAGGCGGGCCGACGCAAGCCCCCTGCCTCGCGCACCGACCGGATCCCGCCGCGGCTGTCGCTGCTGCGCGAGGGCGCGGGGGCCGCGGGGAACGCGGTGCACCTGCGGTGGACGCCGCAGCGGACCGCCGACCCGGCCCCGCGATCATCGGCGCTGGAGCGTCCGCCATACTCGGTCCGATGAGCGAGAGCAAGGAGACCAGACCCGCCGCGGCAGGCCGTTCCCGGACGGTGCTGGTGAGCTTCCTCGGCGCGATCGTGCGCAAGATGGGCAACTGGATGCCCATCGCGGGCACGGTGGAGCTGCTGGCGGAGTCGGGCCTGGACGCGGCCAGCGTCCGCACGGCGGTCTTCCGTCTCAAGAAGCGCGGCTGGCTGGAGCCCGAGTCCCGCGCGGGCGTGCGGGGGTACGCGCTGACCCCCGCCGCGCTGGACGCGCTCGCCTCCGGCGACGAGGTCATCTGGCACGCGCGGCAGCCGGCCGATCTCGGCGACGGCTGGTGCCTCGTCAACTTCTCGGTGCCGGAGTCCGCCCGTGCCAAGCGGCACCAGCTGACCGCCCACCTGACCTCGCTCGGTTTCGGCAACATCGGGTCCGCGGTCTGGATCGCGCCCGCGCGGATGCTGTCCTCCGCCCAACGAGCCATCGAAGAGCTGGAGTTGACCGGTCAGTGCGCGGTCTTCGTCGGCGCCTACGCCGCCGGGCAGGACCTGGCGGCCATGGTCCGCAACGGCTGGGACCTCGACGGGATCGACCGCCGCTACCAGGAGTTCATCGCGGACTACGCGGCCGAGGCCGACCGGCTCGCCAGGGCGGACCATGTGGACGGCAGGCACGCCTTCATCACCTACCTGTCGGTGGTCGACCACTGGCGCAAACTGCCGTTCCGCGACCCGGGCCTGCCGCCCGAGGTGCTCACCCCGGCCTGGAACGGCCCCGCCGCCGTCCGCCTCTTCGAGCGCCTGGTCGCCTCCCTCGAAGGCCGCGCGCTGGCCCACGCCGCCGCCTACTGGCACACCCGGCCCCGCGCCGCCGCAGCAGCCGCCGGTGCCAACGGCCGGACACCGCGCTCTCGTTGACGAACCGCCGCCGCCCGACCCGCGACCGGCGGACCCTCCCGACCGCGCAGCGCGCGAGCGGGACTGAAACAGGGGCGGGGCCTCGACCGGAAGGTAAGAATCCGCACGCGTCGCACCACTTGATCGCATGCGACCGGAAGCGCCGGTTCCGGCCTTGACGCGCGGAGAGGTGACGGGCGGTCAGTTCTTAACCAGGGGTTCGACCCGGCGACACCCTCTTGTCCTGTGGTGATCAACCTCGCTAGCGTCCGGGGCCATTGCCACCCCGGATCGGGGAGGCAACAAACCCCCACGAGGGGACGGCCTTTCGGCCGTCCCTCGCGGTCGCACCTGCTCCGCCCCTTGACCAACCCTTCTCAGGAGGCAGTTCGTTGCGCACCACCCCGATAGCCGCCACCGCCCGTCGCGCCGCCATGCCCCTGCTCGGCGCCGCCGCCCTGGCCACCTCAGGTCTCCTCGCGGCGATGCCCGCGCAGGCCGCCGGCCACGGCGTCACCTGGTCCCGCGCCTGCGCGGTCGACCTGACGCCGGGTCACGCGTACTGCAACGCCCTGCACGTGACCAGCACCGTCGAGCACGTCAACGCCAAGGGCGTGACGCCCAACGCCACCCCGTCCGGGTACGGGCCGAGCGACCTGCTCAGCGCCTACAGCCTGCCGGCCAACGGCGGCGCCGGGCAGACCGTCGCCATCGTCGACGCCTACGACGACCCCAACGCGGAGTCGGACCTGGCCACCTACCGCTCCCAGTACGGCCTCCCCGCCTGCACCACGGCCAACGGCTGCTTCAAGAAGGTGGACCAGAGCGGCGGCACCAGCTACCCGCGCAAGAGCACCAGCTGGGCCGGGGAGATCTCCCTCGACCTGGACATGGTCTCCGCGATCGCTCCGAACGCCCACATCATCCTGGTCGAGGCCACCAGCGCCAGCATGACCAATCTGGGCGCCTCGGTGAACACCGCCGCCCGCCTGGGGGCGACCGAGATCTCCAACAGCTACGGCGGCTCCGAGTCCTCCTCGGACACCGGCTACGACAGCACCTACTTCAACCACCCGGGCATCGCCATCACCGTCTCCTCCGGTGACAGCGGCTACGGCGTCCAGTACCCGGCGGCCTCGCCCTACGTCACCGCCGTCGGCGGCACCTCGCTGAGCAAGGCGTCCAACGCCCGCGGCTGGAGCGAGAGCGTCTGGTCCACCTCCTCGACCGAGGGCGCCGGCTCCGGCTGCTCCGCCTACGAGCCGAAGCCGACCTGGCAGACCGACAGCGGCTGCGCCAAGCGCACCGTCGCCGACGTCTCCGCCGTCGCCGACCCGGCCACCGGCGTCGCCGTCTACCAGACCTACGGCGGCACCGGCTGGACCGTCTACGGCGGCACCAGCGTCGCGGCCCCGCTGGTCGCGGGCGTGTACGCCGACGCCGGCAGCCACTCGGGCGTCCCGGCCGCCAAGGCCTACGCCAACCCGGGCGCGCTGAACGACGTCACCACCGGCGCCACGGCCAGCTGCTCCCCGGCCTACCTGTGCTCGGCCGAGACCGGCTACGACGGCCCGACCGGCCTCGGTACCCCGAACGGCCTGACCGCCTTCACGGGCTGACCCGCCGACCGGGACCACCGATGG
>NZ_JBHSQJ010000079.1:26586-30801 GCF_042658505.1 Streptacidiphilus monticola
CTCTGCCGACCGCGGCGGGCATCTCCCTTGGAGGCACGCTCAGTTGACGTAGGGGCCAGCGGGAGGCGAGCCATAGGCCTCGCGCATCCAGGTGTCCGCCAGCTCCAGCGGCGGCGCCGGAGCGGGGACCGGGATGTTGGTGAGCGGCCGGCCCGCGCCCGCCGCCGGGTGGCCGCCTGGGCGGTCCGTCGCCCAGGGGTCGGCGCCCGGCGCCGGGGCCTGGAGGGAGCCGTAGCGCTCCATCCGCTGCCAGCGCAGGCGGACCCCGGCGACCGCGGTGACCGCCGACTGGATCACCACCAGGTACATCAGCTGCCGGTAGACGAACTGCTGCAGCGGCAGGCTCCACAGCGGCCCCGCCCGCTCCCCGTCCAGCCGGAAGGCGTACAGCCCCATCAGCAACTGCAGCAGCAGGAAGCCCAGCCACAGGCCGAGCACCCGGACCGGGTCGAGGAAGACCAGGCCGTAGAGCGCGAAGATGTCCACCACCGGGGCCAGCAGCGGCAGCAGCACCTGGAACAGCAGCAGGTAGCCGAGCCCGCGGCGGCCCAACTTCCCTGCGGGACCGCGCTGCAGGAGCGCACCCCGGTGCTTCCACATCGCCTGCATGGTGCCGTAGCACCAGCGGTAGCGCTGCCGCCACAGGGCACCCAGCGAGGCCGGGGCCTCGGTCCAGGCGACGGCGCCCTCCTCGTAGACGACCCGCCAGCCGTCCCGGCACAGCGCCATGGTGAGGTCGGTGTCCTCGGCCAGCGTCTCCTCGGGCACGCCGCCCACCCGCCGCAGCGCCTCGCGGCGGAACGCGCCGACCGCGCCCGGCACGGTGGGCATGCACTCGGCCAGGTCGAACAGGCGGCGGTCCAGGTTGAAACCGACGACGTACTCGATGTGCTGCCAACGTCCCAGCAGGCCGCCCCGGTTGACCACCTTGGCGTTACCGGAGACCGCGCCCACCCGCGGGTCCGCGAAGGGCTGGACCAGCTTCCGCACCGCGTCCGGCTCGAAGACCGTGTCCCCGTCGACCATCACCAGCAGGTCGAAGGAGGCCTGCGCGATGCCGTGGTTGAGCGCGGCGGGCTTGCCGCCGTTCTCCTGCCGGATCACCCGCACCCCGGGCAGGTCAAGCGCCTCGACCAGGTCGGCCGTGCCGTCACTGGAGCCGTCGTCGACGACCAGGATCTCGACCGGGTGGTCGGAGGCCACCAGGGACCGCACCGCCGCCTCGATGCCCGCGCTCTCGTTGTAGGCGGGGACGATCACCGTGGCCGGTTCCGTCACCGGGTCGCCCCACGGCTGCTGCGCCCAGCGCTTGTGCCGGCGTGCGGCGACGACGGTGACCAGGGCGCGCAGCACGCTGAGCCCGCCGGCGGCGTACATGAGCCAGCCGAGGAAGGTCAGCAGCCAGTGACTGGCCGTCAGGATCCAGATCAGCCCGAGTCCGAGCCAGTGGTCCGTGCCGGGAGCCGGCTTCATCGAGTCCGGCAGGCCCGTGGTCGCGCTGACCGTGCCGACGCCGATCCCCTGCTGCTGGTACTCCGTCAGCAGCCGGTCCAGGGCGGCGACCGACTGCGACCGGTCGCCACCCGCGTCGTGCATCAGCAGGATCTGGCCGGTCCGTCCCCTGGGCGCGCCGTTGGCCACGATCCGGTCCACGCCCGGGCGCTGCCAGTCCTCGGTGTCCTTGGTGGTGAGGACGGTCAGGTATCCCTCGGCGGAGGCCTGCCGGATCGCTGCCCAGTCGGCGTCGTCCACGGAGTCGTTGCCCGCGGAGTAGGGCGGCCGCAGCAGGTCGGTGGTCTGCCCGGTGGCTCCGGCGATGGCCAGCTGCGCCTCGCGCAGCTGCAGGGTCCGCTGCCACGCGGGGATCAGGCCCAGGTTGGGGTGGGTGAAGGTGTGCACGCCCAGTTCGTTGCCGTCGGCGACGATCCGCTCGACCAGCCCGGGGTTGGCGGTGACGTTGGTGCCGATGACGAAGAAGGTGGCGTGCACGCGGTGCCTGCGCAGCACCTCCAGGATCTTCGGCGTCCACGTCGGGTCCGGGCCGTCGTCGAAGGTCAGCGCGACGGTGCCGGTGCGCGGCCGGGCCGTCTTGGGCTGCCCCTGCTCCAGGGAGACCACCGGGCCGCCCTGGGCGACCGCGGCAGGCACCTGCCCGCTGGGCCCCTGGGAGAGGCCGGCCCCGTCGGGGGTGCCGCCGAACATGTGCTGGGTGTAGCCCTCGATCAGCAGCGCACAGGTCAGGGTCACGACCAGGACCACGAGCAGCAGCCAGTGGGTGCGCAGCGGCGGCTGCGGCACCCGCCCACGGCGGCCTCGACGGGAGAGGGATCGACGACGGGACGCGCTCATGGAGTGGTGCTCACGCCTTCCTGGTCGGGGTCGCGCGCCGGGTGGAGCCGGGCGGAGTGGCCGTGCGGGTGCTGCCGTGCGAGGCGGTCGCCCGGGCGTGCGCGCTCGAGCTGCCGTGCGCACGGGCCGGGACCGTGGCGGCGGGCGTGCTGCCGGCCGCGGTCGGCCGGGGCGGAGCCGCAGAGGTCCCGGGGACCGGCCGGGTGGTGGTTCCGGCAGCGGCGCCGCCGGGACCGGCGCTCGGGCTGCCGCGGCCGTGGTTCCGCACCGGGGCCGGGTGGTGCGCGGCGCCCGGCGGATCGGGGAGAGGCAGGTAGGGGCTGTGCACCGTGGGCCCGCCGAGCAGCGTGCTGACGAGCAGTCCGAGGTACGCGACGGCGGGAACGACGAGCAGCCGTCCGAGCCGCCGCACCCGGCGCTGCCGGCGGCCACTCGCGTCGACGAAGACGGGGCGCCGGGATATCCGCCGTTCGGGGGATGGTGTCAAACCGGCTGACGTGCTGTCAGGTCCGGCCGAAGTTCTGTGCACGAGCACCGGACCCTAGCGCTCACGGGAACTTTTGACCACGCCGGGGCAGGGTCCCGGTCCGCACACGCACCCCCGCCGGTCGGGGGGTCCCTCGTCAGGGGGCGTGTCCCCTCACGCCGCCTGGTTCCGGCCGCCGCCGCGGGCGGCCTTGCGGACGGCGTCCTCCAGTTCGTCGCGGGTCATCGCGGACCGGCCCGGCACCTCCAACTCGGCGGCGCGGGCGTACAGCTGGGCCTTCGTCAGATCGCTGAGCCGGCTCCTGCCCGGCGTCGGCCTTGCGGACCCGGAGCTCCTGGCCTCGCTGCGCTCCCGGCGGGTGGTCTCCAGGCTCCGCCGCAGCGCGTCCATCAGGTCCACCACGTTGGTCGGCTCCTCCGGGCCCTCCGCGACGGCGATCTCGCGCCCGGCGGCCTTGTCCTTGACGAGCTGGCGGACCTGTTCGGCGTAGGTGTCGTGCCACTCCTCGGGCTTCCAGTCGATCGCCATCATCTCGATCAACTGCTGCGCCGTGTCCAGCTCCTGCTTCGACACCCGGGTGGCGCCCGTGGGCAGGCCGTCGATCTCCGCGCGCGGATCGCGGATCTCGTCCGCGAAGCGCATGGTGTGCAGCTCGAGCAGCCCTTCCTGGGCCCGCACCGCCGTCAGGTACTCCTTGCCGCGCATGGAGAACAGCGCCAGCCCGGCCCGGTTGGTCCGGTCGAGGGCCTCGACCAGCAGCTTGTAGATCTTGGCGTACTCCTCGCCCTTCGGACCCAAGTAGTAGGTCCGGTCGAAGAAGATCGGCTCGACGTCGGCCAGGTCCACGAAACCGGCGATGTCGATGGTGCGCGACCGTCCCGGCGCGATGTCCTCCAGCTCCTGCGGCTCGACGACGACGTACTCCCCCGGCCGGATCTCGTAGCCCTTGACCAGGTCCTGGTAGGCCACCTCCTTGCCGGTGCGCTCGTTGACCCTGCGGTTGCGGACCCGGTCCCCGGTGTCGCGCTCCAGCTGGTGGAAGTGCACGGTGTGGTCCTCGGTCGCCGTGTAGAGGGCCACCGGCAGCGTCACCAGTCCGAAGGTCAGCACGCCGCTCCATACCGGTCGTGCCATGGCCGACCACCTCCCGCTCGAGTGCCCGGGACGGTCAGGACGCCAGGTCCTCCAGTCGCCGCCGCGCCCCGTCCAGCGCGCGCTCGGCACGGGAGACCTGCTGCTCGGCTTCTTCCCGCTCCGCCTCCCGCGCAGACAGCTCCCGCCCTACGGATTCCGCCTGCCCCCGCGCCCGCTCCAGCGCCTGCCGCGCCTCCCGCACCCGGGTCCGGGCGTCGGCATCCTCGTCGCGGGCCCGCTCGGCG
>NZ_JBHSQJ010000080.1:0-14389 GCF_042658505.1 Streptacidiphilus monticola
GGGACGCGATCTGGCTCGCCGTGCGGCTCGCTCCGCTCGCGAAAACGCGGGCTGGCTACGGGGCGGCCCGGGTCCCGGGGTCGGCTGCGGCGGGGTGGGGGTGGCCGGCCCCGGCCCGGGCGGGAGGGCGCGGGCCCCGGTGGGTGCGTGGCGGGTTGGCGACACTCGGGCCGCCACCCTCGCCAACCCGCCAGGGGGAGGATGGTCGCGGCCGGTGGCGCGTGGCCGTCGGAGTACGGGCGGCCGGGCAGGAGCCGGTGGGGTGGTGGCGGGTGACCGTCGGGCGGCTCGAGGCGACCGGGCGGGACCTGGTGGGGTGGTGGCGGGTTGGCGAGAGTGGGGGCGCAGCTGTCGCCAACCCGCCAGAGAGCGGGCCCGGAGAACAGCAGGGGTCCGGAGAACAGGGCGACGAAGCGGGGAAGAGGTTCCCAGCAGATTGCCTGCACATTTTTCTGGACCGGCTCGTCAAAGCATTCACCCTGGTCGGCGCCCTGCCGGGCGATGGCGGCCGCCCCGCCGCTCCCGTAGTCGCGTCTTTTCCGCGGGCGGAGCGAGCAGCACGAATCGCAGCCTCGCCCAATGGTGGATGCCGTTGCAAACGTCTGGCGAGCGCCGTTCCGCAATACCGAGCCCCAAGGCCGACCCGAATACGAGCCCCAATGCCGAGCCCCAATGCCGAGGGGCACTACCAAGCCCAACGGTTCACCCTTGGCATGTTATTCGCCTGATGAATTCGTGCCTGATCGTTCCCCAGCATCTCGAGTCCGACGTCCCTGCGTGTCTCAACTCCGCCCTGGGCGTCACCGGTCTCGTCGTCCAGCCCGGTGCCGCGAAAGCGCCCGACGGGCAACCCGTGCTCTGCGTCGGCCGCCCTGGTCGGTGTTGCGATCTCCGTCACTACCGTTCCTGTCGCCGCGAACGCGGCGCTCGCGCTGTCCTATGGTGACGTCGGTCAGTTCCTCGGCTCGCTGGGGCAACTCGGGGCCAACCTGCTCGCATCATCGCCGCCGGAACGGCGACGCTCGTCGGCCAGCGGCTGTTCCGGGCACGGATCCGGCGGACGGAACTCGCCCGGGCGGGAGACTCCGGAAGGGCCACGCGCTTCGGCTCCGGTCGGGGACGCTGAGCCGAGATCGCAATGAAGGCAACGCAACCGGAAGGAAGAGCCACGCCATGGCCGACAACGAAGTCGTCGTGCGCTACGAGGTCGAGCGGGGGGTCGCGACGCTGACGCTGGACTCCCCGGCCAACCGGAACGCGCTGTCAGCGCGTCTTGTCCGGCAGTTGACGGAGCGTCTGGAGGAGGCCGCGCAGGACGAGGACGTGCGTGCCGTCGTGCTGACGCACACCGGGGGCACCTTCTGCGCCGGGGCGGACCTCTCCGATGCGACCTCCGGCGACCCGAAGGAGAACCCGGCCCGCATCGTCGCGACCATGCGGGCCATCGTGGCGTGTGCCAAGCCCGTGGTCGGGGTCGTGGACGGACACGTCCGGGCAGGCGGCATGGGACTGCTCGGGGCGTGCGACCTGGTCTTCGCCGGGCCGGCGGCCACCTTCGCATTCACCGAGGTGCGCCTCGGGCTGGCCCCGGCGGTCATCTCGCTCCCGCTGCTGCCGCGGCTGGAACCGCGTGGCGCGCAGCGCTGGTACCTGACCGGTGCCGTCTTCGACGCTGCGGAGGCGCAGCGGATCGGGCTGATCACCGAGGCGACCGCCGACGCGCCGTCAACTGCCGTGCAGCCGGTGCTCGACGAGCTGCGCAAGGCGTCTCCGCAGGGGCTGGCCGAGACGAAGAAGCTGCTGACCGGCGGAGCCCTCGCCGTCTTCGACGAGCAGGGCGGAGCCATGGTCGACCTCTCGGCCCGGCTGTTCGGCTCCGAGGAGGCGCAGGAAGGCATGCGCGCGTTCCTGGAGCGGCGCAAGCCGCGGTGGGCGGCAGCGGACGGCGGGCACTGAGCGCCCGGCTGGGTACGGGAGGCTGCGTACTCCCGGGGGAGTACGCAGCGCCACCGCGTGCAGGCGATGCCGGGTGGGGCGCCGTCGGCCTACTGTGCTGACATGATCCCCGCCGCCGACGACAACTCCGCGCGACCGCCCGGCAGGCGTCCGACGCATCCGCCCGCCCGCCCCTGGGACGGGCGGCGGGGCGACGGCGGCTGGTGGCTGTTCCGCGCGCGGGTGCCGCTGGCCGTGGCGGTCGCGCTGTTGCAGGTGTTCGGCAGCCATGCCGCCGCCCAGCACCAGCCGGGGCGGAGCGCGCTCGACCCGCTCGCCTATGCGCTGCTGCTGCTCGGACCGTCGCTGCTGCTGTTCCGCAGCCGCTTTCCGGTGGCCGTCTGTGCGGCCACCTCGGCCGTCGCCGCCGCGTACCTGCTGCTCGGCTATCCCTACGGACCGGTGTTCGTCAGCGCCGTCGTCGCGTTCGTCGGTGCCGTCCTGGCCGGCCGGCGGCGGGCGGCGTGGCTCTGTGCGGCGGGCTTGTACCTGGTCCACCTGGGGGTGAGCGCGGGGACCGGCTCGCTGACGTGGGGTCAGGAACTCGGGATGCTGGCCTGGTTGCTGCTGGTGGTCCTGCTCGCCGAGGTGATCAGGACCCGGGCCGAGCAGCGGGCGCAGCGGCGTCAGGCGCGGGTGGAGCGCGAACAGCGGATCGCGGACGAGCAGCGGTTGGCCATCGCCCGGGAGTTGCACGACGTGCTGGCGCACAGCATCTCGCTGATCAACGTGCAGGCGGGGGTGGCCCTGGAGCTCATCGACGACGACCCGGAGCAGGCCCGTACCGCCCTGGCGACGATCAAGCAGACGAGCAAGCAGGCGCTCGGCGAGGTGCGGCAGGTCCTCGGCACTCTCCGCGGCCCGGCTGCCGCTGCGGGCGACGCCGGACCGAGCGCTGCGACCGCGGCGCCGCGCAGTCCCGCGCCGGGGCTGGACCGGCTGCCGGAGCTGGTCGCGCAGGCCAAGGACGCGGGGCTGGACGTCCGGCTGGTCACGGAGGGGACGCCCCGGCCGCTGCCGCAGGGCGTGGAGCTGGCCGGATTCCGCATCGTGCAGGAGGCGCTGACGAACATCCTGCGCCACTCGGCCGCGCGCAGCGCGGAGGTTCGGGTGGGCTATCCGGCTGTCGGCGGCCTGGAGTTGACGGTTCGCGACCCGGGGCCCGCCTCGGCCGGGGGAGGCTCGCGGGCGGGCGGGTCGGGCAGCGGCCTGACGGGGATGCGGGAGCGGGCGGCGGCCCTCGGCGGCCGGTTCGTGGCGGGACCACGGACCGACGGCGGTTTCGAGGTCCGAGCGGAGCTGCCGTCGCCCGGCGCGGAGTGGCTGGGCAGGATCGGGAGGAGCAGCGGATGACCGGGGTGGTGCCGGAGTGATCCGGGTGGTGCTGGCGGACGACCAGCAGTTGGTGCGCGCGGGCTTCCGCGCGCTGCTCGACGCGCAGCCGGACGTCGAGGTCGTGGGGGAGGCGGACGACGGGCTGGCGGCGGTGGCACGGACCCGGGAGCTGCGGCCGGACGTCGTGCTGATGGACATCCGGATGCCCGAGCTGGACGGCCTGGCCGCCACGCGCCGGATCACCGCCGACCCCGATCTGGCCGCGGTGAAGGTCGTGGTGCTGACCACGTTCGAGCTGGACGAGTACGTCTTCGAGGCGCTGCGGGCGGGGGCGGCCGGCTTCCTGGTCAAGGACACCGAACCGGCGGAGCTGGTGCGGGCCGTGCGCGCGGTGCGGGCGGGCGACGGGCTGCTGTCGCCCGGGGTGACCCGGCGGCTGATCGCGGAGTTCGCCGCCCGCAGCAAGGAGCCCGAACTGCCGCCGGAGCTGGGCAGGTTGACCGACCGGGAGCGGGAGGTGCTGGCCCTGGTGGGGCTGGGGCTGACCAACGACGAGATCGCCGGGCGGCTGGTGGTCAGTCCGTTGACGGCGAAGACGCACGTCAGCCGGATCATGGTCAAGCTGGGCGCCCGGGACCGCGCGCAACTCGTGGTCCTGGCCTACGAGTCGGGGCTGGTGCGGCCGGGCTGGCTCGGGTAGCCGGGCGCCGGGTCGCGAGCGGGTGACGGACGGCACGCGTGCCCGCGGGTCCGGGGCGGTTACCGGCCGGTTAACGTATGCGCATGCCGATCGCCGAGAAGATCCGACGCCGCCTCCGTGAGCTGACCGGACGGGCGGCCAGCGCCGCGGTCCACCGCGGCTGGGCGTGGGTGCAGCGGGCGGGCGCGGTGAGCGCGGAGCGGCCCGGCCCGCTGCGGTTCCGCGCGATCGGCGCGGGCACGACGCTGACGTTCCCGCTCGGGACGGTCTTCAACGAGCGGTGGATCGAGCTGGGCTGCTTCTGCATCATCGGGGAGCGGGTGTCGATCTCCGCGGGCTTCCTGCCGGGGTTGGATCTGGGGCCCGAGCCCCTCGTGCGGATCGGGGACGGCTGCGTGATCGGCCGCGACAGCCACATCGTGGGGCACCAGTCCATCGTCATCGGCGACAACGTGTGGACCGGCCCGGCGGTGTTCATCACGGACGAGAACCACTCGTACGACGACACCGAGCTGCCCATCGGGAAGCAGTGGCCGCGCAACGAGCCGGTGTCGATCGGCGACGGCTCGTGGATCGGGACGGGCGCGGTGATCCTGCCCGGAGCCCGGATCGGACGGAACGTCGTGGTCGCGGCGAACGCGGTGGTGCGGGGCGAGGTCCCGGACCACAGCGTGGTGGCGGGAGCCCCGGCGAAGGTGGTGCGCCGGTGGACCCCCGAGGCGGGCTGGGAGCCCCCGCTGCGCACGGTGGCCCCGAAGCCGATCCCGGAGGGCATCACGCACGAGCAGCTGGTCGCGCTGGTGGGCTGGGATCTCCACCCGCCCCGCGACGGCGAGGGCGCGTCCCCGCACCCGGAGGAATCCCTCGCCCCCGCCCCCCTGGTCACGGCGACGGAGGGCGCCGGCGCGCTGGACCCGTCGCCGGGCGAGGCGAAGCCCCCGGTGCCGACGGAAGACTGACGATCGGTCAGCGGCGGCCCACCGGGGTCAGCCCGACTACGGCCCTCCCGCGTCCCGGCTGGGCCGCCCCGCGGCTGCGCCGGGCCCCCGACGCCGGCCAGCCCGCCGGGGGGCCGCAGCCCGTCTCCGGCGCCTCGCGGCTACGCCGCGCTGCCGCGCCGGTGGCGGCTTGAGGTCGCGCGCTGGACGGCGAGAGCCGCGGCAGCGGCCAGCGCGGCGAGGAGGGCGACGGAGACCAGCGCGGTGGGGAGGCCCAGGCCCTGGGCGAGGAAGCCGATGATCGGGGGTCCGAGGACCATGCCGCCGTAGCCCAGCATGGACGCCGTGGCCACGCCCTTCGGGCCGTCCAGGGCGCCGGCGCGGTCGATCGCCAGCGGGAAGATGTTGGAGAGGCCGATGCCCACCAGCAGGAAGCCGGCCAGGACCAGGGGCAGCCACGGGGCCAGCGCAGCGACGAGCATGCCCGCCCCCGCCACCAGGCCGCCGGTGACCATGACCCGGGTCGGGCCGAAGAGCTCGACCAGCCGGGTGCCGGACACCCGGCCCGCCGTCATCGCCAGCGAGTACGCGGCGAAGCCGGCGGCCGCGACGCCAGGGGAGACGTGGAGGTCCTCCGTCAGGTGCAGCGTTCCCCAGTCGGCCAGGGCGCCCTCCCCGTACGCGTCGCACAGCGCCACCACACCGAGCAGCAGCACCAGCAGCAGCGGCCCGGGGACGCCTGCCCGTCCGGGGCCCGCCGCGTCCGACGGGGCGTCAACTTCGGGCCGCCGCACGGCGGCGGGCACCAGCGGACGGCGCAGCAGGACGGTTCCCGCCCAGGCGGTGACGGCGAGGCCGCCGACGCTCAGCAGGCCGAGGTACTGCGCCGGGGAGAGGACCTGGGCGAGCAGGCCGCCCACCGTCGCGCCGAGCAGGCCGCCGAGGCTGTACGCGGCGTGGAAGGCGGGCATGACGGGGCGCCCGACGCCCGCGATGTAGTCGACGGCCGCGCTGTTGACGCCGACGTTGACCGCGCCGTACCCGGCGCCGAACAGCAGCAGCACGCCGCCGAGCGCGACCACCGAGTGGGCCTGGGCGGGGAGGGCGACGGCGGCGCAGAGGAAGGCCATGGCCCCGACGGTCACCACCTGGTTGCCGAAGCGCAGGCAGAGCCGGCCGACCGGCGTCATCACCAGCACCGCTCCGGCGGAGACGCAGAGCAGGGCCAGCCCGAGCAGCCCCGGGGAGGCGTGGACCTGGGCCTTGATCTCGGGGATGCGGACGACCCAGCCCGCGAAGAGGAAGCCGTCGAGGGCGAAGAAGCCGGTGAGGGCGAGCCGGGCGGCGGGCCAGCCGGTCGGGCTGGAGGTCCGCGAGGCGGAAGGAGCAAGGGGGTCGGCAGGAGTAGGAGCGACGGGTGTGCGGTTCGTTATTTTGTTTCGGAGCGGCACAAATTCATAATAGGAGCGTGCAGCCCACCCGGACAAGTCCCCTCGACCGCGGCCGGAGCGTCCTCGGACCCGCCCTGAGCCTGGTCCACACCGGCGCCGCGCCGACCCGCTCCGCGCTGACGGCGGCGCTCGGCGTCACCCGTGCCACGGCCGGCGCCGTGCTCGGCGAGCTGGAGGCGCTGCGGCTGGTCTCCGTGGACGCCAGCCCGGTCGGCGGCACCCGCGGGCGGCCCTCGCACCGGGTCGGCGTGCACCCGGACGGTCCGGTCGTGCTCGCGGCGCAGCTGCACAGCGACGGCTACAGCCTCGCGCTGGCGTCCCTCGGCGGCGCCCTCGGGCCGGTCCGCGACGAGCCGCTGGCCGCCGCCGACATCGCGGACCCGGAGCGGGCGCTGCGTCAGCTCGCCCGCGCCGGAGCGGAGTTGGTGCGGGCGAGCGGGCGCCGCTGCGTGGGCGTCGGCCTGGCCGCGCCGTCCCCGGTGACGGAGCCCGACCGGCGGGCGGTCGGCTCGGGGGTGCTCGACTGGGCGTCGGGGACGCCGCTCGGCGCGCTGTGGGACGCGGCCGTTGCGCAAGCGGGTCTCGTTGACGCGCTGGCCACGGCCGACGGCGTCGCCGGTGTCGCCAACGACGCGAACCTCGCCGCGCTCGCCGAGCACCGCCACGGCGCGGGACGAGACGCCGGGCACCTGCTGTACGTCACCACCGGCCATCGGGGCATCGGCGGCGCGCTGGTGCTGGACGGCCGCCTGTACGCCGGGGCGGGCGGACTGGCGTTGGAGATCGGGCAGTTGACGGTGGATCCGGAGGGGGTCGCCTGCCCGTGCGGCCGTCGCGGCTGCTTCGAGGCGGAGGCCGGGCCGGACGCCCTGCTGCGCGCGGCGGGCCTGCGGGCCGACGCCCCGCTGCACCGGCTGGACGGCGTCTTCGCCGCGGCGGCGGAGGGCGAGCCGGCGGCGCGGGACGCGGTGCGGCACGTCGCGGAGCGACTGGGCCGGGGGCTGGCCATGGTGATCGACGTGCTCAACCCGGACCGGGTGGTGCTGGGCGCGTTCCTGAGCCAGGTGCTGCGCGGCGCAGGGGAGTTGGTGTCCGAAGTGGTCGCGGACCGGTCGCTGTGGGGCAAGCGCGCCTCGGCGGTCCCGATCGTGCCCGCGGCGCTGGTGCGGCCCGAGCTGGCCGGTGCGGCGGAACTGGGCTGGGCTCCGGTGCTGGCCGACCCGGAGCGCCTGCGCGCGGTTCGCTAGTGCCGTATCCGGACAGGTCGCCGGGTTGCGGTGTCCGGTGGTGAGGGCGCCGTCGGCCGAAGGCTGGGGGAAGATCGCAAGGCGGAGGGTCGCCCTCGTACTGGAGGTACTTGGGAGCGCTGGATGTACTCGGCCGCGCCCGACAACGCGGCGCGGAGGTACCCCGGCTGAGGCCGGGGAGTGCCGTGCCGGGCGCCGGGGCACGGTGGACCTGTCCGGACACGGCACCGGGGCACGGAGTCGGACAGGTCGCCGGGGGCGGTATCGCCCTCCCCGCCGCAACGCAGGTCGCCCGGCGTACTCCTCCGGGCGCAGGGACGGTGACGGCCGGGGGACGACGACGCGGGGACTCGCGCGCAGGAGTCTGGGAGCACCAACCAGTGAAAGGTGCAGGCGATGCTCACCCAATTCCTCGCGGACGGACCCGACTGGCACGGCGGCCCCTGGTTCCTGCTCTTCCCCCTGTTCTGGATCGCCGTCCTGGTCCTCGCCCGCCGCCTGCTGTTCCGAGGGGCGTGGGCGGGCCGCGGCCCGCGCGGACGGGGTCCGTGGCAGGACCGGCGCTGGCAGGAGCGGGGCGGGCCGGCCCCGACGCCCGTCGAGACGCTCAACCGCAAGTACGCGGACGGCGAGATCGACGAGTTCGAGTACCGCACCCGCCTCTCCGTGCTGACCGGTGAGGACGAGACGACGTGAACTGACGGAGGGTCAGGACACCGCCGCCACGGGGGCCGTGGCCTGACCGGCGGTCGCCTGGGCGGCAGCCTCGGCAGGCGCGACGGGCTCGATCACGGCACCCAGCGCGGGCTCGAACTCCCTTGCCAGCACTGTCTCCAGGGCCGGCTCCAGCGCGGGCACCGGCTCGGGCTCCAGCACCGGTTCCGGCGAAGGCTCCGGCACGGGCTCGCCTGCCGGTCCACCGACCGGTTGGAGCACCGGCGCGCTCCCGGGCTCGGGCGGGTCCGCGGGCTCGGACCACGCCAGCGCAGCCGCCAGCAGGGGCTCGGCCGCGGCCAGCGGCACCGCCGCGGGGAGCGGGGCGAGCGTGAACCACACCGACTTGCCGTGCTCCTCGGGGCGGACACCCCACTCCTTGGCCAGTCCGGCCACGATCGCCAGGCCGCGCCCGCCCGGTGAGAGCGGGTCGGGCGGCAGCACCCGGGGCAGCACCGACGAGGCGTCGTGCACCTCGACGGTCAACGCGCCGTCGGCCGTGCGGAGTCGGACCGTGCACGTGTGCGGCCGGGCCACGTGCTGGTAGACGTTGGCGAGCAGTTCGTTGAGGCCGGTCACCGTCGGCCCGCACAGGGGCTCGAGGTTCCAGTGCCGCAGGTGGGCCTGGACGATTCGGCGGACCACGCCGAACCTGCTCGGCTCGGCGGTCAGCCGCAGCTCGTAATGCCGGTCGAAATCCTCCATCACGCGTGCGACTCCTTCCAGAACGGTCGGTCGACTTCGCAGGGTGAACAATTCCGAGCATTCCGTGATGGACCCAGACTTTCCCGGAGGAAGCCGGATCGCAACTCGTGTGGCACCGCTACATCCTGCCCAGGAGAACCGCTCAGCGTAACCGGCCGGCCACGGATAGTTGCGGAATGAGGGCCTCCGGCTGTTCATGTTGCCGTTACGATGCGGCTGTGAGCGAGACTGCGAAGACCCTGGACGTCGACCGTTCGGACCCGGAGTACCGGGCCTGGCTCAAGGAGGCGGTGCGCAAGGTGCAGGCGGACGCCAACCGGTCCGCCGACACGCACCTGCTGCGCTTCCCGCTGCCCGAGGAGTGGGGGATCGACCTCTACCTCAAGGACGAGTCGACGCATCCGACCGGCAGTCTCAAGCACCGGCTCGCGCGCTCCCTCTTCCTGCACGCCCTGTGCAACGGCTGGATCCGCCCCGGGCGCCCCGTCGTCGAGGCCTCCAGCGGCTCGACCGCCGTCTCCGAGGCCTACTTCGCGAAGCTCATCGGCGTGCCCTTCATCGCCGTCATGCCCCGCAGCACCAGCTGCGAGAAGATCGCGCTGATCGAGGCCCAGGGCGGCAACTGCCATCTGGTGGACGACACCCGCACCCTCTACGACGTCTCCGCGCGGCTCGCGGCCGAGTCCGGCGGCCACTACATGGACCAGTTCACCTACGCCGAGCGGGCCACGGACTGGCGCGGCAACAACAACATCGCCGAGTCCATCTACGCGCAGATGCGCAAGGAGCGCTTCCCGGAACCGAGTTGGATCGTCGCCACGGCCGGCACCGGCGGCACCTCGGCCACGCTGGGCCGCTACGTGCACTACATCCAGGCCGACACCCGGGTCTGCGTCGCCGACCCCGAGAACAGCGTCTTCTTCGACGGCTGGGTGAGCGGCGACCCCGGCCTCTGCTGCGAGAAGGGCTCCCGGATCGAGGGGATCGGCCGGCCCCGGGTGGAGCCCAGCTTCGTGCCCGGCGCGATCGACCGGATGATGAAGGTCCCGGACGCCGCCTCCATCGCCGCCGCGCGCACCCTCGCCCGCGCGATGGGCCGCCGCCCGGGCGGGTCGACCGGCACCGGGCTGTGGGCCGCCTTCCGGATCATCTCCGAGATGCGGCAGCACGGCGAGCAGGGCAGCGTCGTGGCCCTCATCTGCGACCCCGGCGACCGCTACCTGGACAAGTACTACTCCGACGCCTGGCTCGCCGAACAGGGCCTCGACATCGCGCCCTACCTGGCCGAGTTGGAGGTCTTCCTGGAGAGCGGCAAGCTCGACTGACGACCGGTCAGCCTTCGCCGCGCGCGGCGAAGGCGTCCAGGCCGTGCAGCGCGCGCCGCAGGGAGCGGACGACCACGGGGCGCAGCGCCCGCGCGGCCCACTCCAGCGGGCGGCTGACGTCGAAGGCCAGGGTGTAGCGGGCGTCGGTCCCCGGGCCGGCCGGATCCAGCCGCCACTCCTCCAACCAGGCGTGCGCGCCAGGGAAGTTGACCTGCTCCACCCGGTAGACGAAGCGGTGCGGCCGCTCCCACAGCAGCACGCTCTCGACGAAGTGCGCCCCGCCGCGCAGCCGGACCGCGCGGCCCGCGCCAGGGCCGTAGGGCGGCGGTCCGGTGTAGCCGGCGCGGGTGACCTCGGGGAACCAGAGCGGCCAGGTTGAGCAGTCCTCGGTCAACGCCCGGAACAGCGCCTCGGGCGGCGCGGCCAGCCGGGCGGCGGCCACCAGCCGCACCGGCGCGGCGTCCAGGTACTCCGGTGTCACCGGTCGCAGATGTTCCCGCACCACGGTAGAACCGCCCCCTCTCGTGCTGCGGGACAGCGTAGTTGACGGTGCGTCAGCCCGATGTGGCGGGGCCCTCGGCGCCCGCGACCAGCACCGAGCGCAGGTGCTCGGCCAGCTCCTCGCGGGCCTCCGCGGGCAGGCCGGAGTCGGTGACCAGGGTGTCCACCTCGGACAACCGGGCGAAGGTGGACAGGCCCACGGTGCCCCACTTGGTGTGGTCGGCGACCGCCACCACCCGGCGCGCGGAGGCGACGAAGGTGCGGTTCGTCTCCGCCTCGGCCAGGTTGGGAGTGGACAGGCCCGCCTCCACCGACAGGCCGTGGCAGCCGAGGAACAGCAGGTCGAAGTGGAGGGAGCGGATCGCCCGGTCCGCGATCGGGCCGACCAACGCGTCCGAAGGTGTACGCACGCCGCCGGTCAGCACCACGGTGGCGGCGGGGGAGGCGGCGCTGCCGCCCCGTGCGGCGTTCTCGAACACGTCGGCCACCCGCACCGAGTTGGTGACGACCGTCAACCCCTCGACGCCGACGAGGTGCTGGGCCAGTGCGAACGTCGTCGTGCCGCCCGAGAGGGCGATCGCGCTGCCGGGGGCGACCAGCCGGGCGGCCTCGCGCGCGATGTCCTCCTTGGCCGTCAGCTCCAGGCCCGACTTGGCCTCGAAGCCCGGCTCGTGGGTGCTCGCCTCCATCACCGGCACCGCGCCGCCGTGGACCTTCTCCACCACGCCCTGGCGGGCCAGGGCGTCCAGATCCCGGCGGACCGTCATGTCGGAGACGTTCAGACGCCGCGTCAACTCGTTGACGCGCACCCCACCGCGCCGCCTCACCTCGTCCAGGATGAGGGCCCGGCGCTGCTCCGCGAGCAGGTTGCTGTTCTCGACCACCCGAGCATCCTTTCATGCGGGGCAACTCCGTGGCGCAAAAGGCTGTACGCCGAGGGCGTCGGCGGGATGATGGCGGGCATGGACAGCGAGGTGGGGGCGGCGACCGTCCCGGAGCAGCGCAGCGACGAACCGGCCGACCCGCCCCCGCTGACCGGCGCGGCCCTGCGCCTGGAGCTGCTCGTGCACGGCGTCGGCGGCACCACGCCGCAGGACATGCTGCAGGACCCGCACCTGGCCCAGCTGACCGGGGACGCGGTGGCCGGAACCTATCGCCGCTGGGAGGACCGCAACGCCGAGGCCACCCCGGAGCGGTACCGGGGCGACGCCGTCCAGGAGGCGTACTCCTGGGCCAACCTCACCTCCGGCGCCGCGACCCGGGCGCTGTGGCTGCTGCTGCTCCCGTTCATGCTCGCCAACCTCGTCCACTGGATGCGGCCCGCCTCGACCCGCAGCGCCCGCGGCTACGAGGCGCTGGTCCGGCTGCTCGCGGTCAGCCTGACCGCGTTGCTGGTCGGCGCGGCCGTGGAGGCGGCCATGGACCTGACGGCGTGGCAGTGCGCGGCCACCCCCGCCTGCTCGGCACAGCACTCCTGGCTCGTCTTCTTCCTTGGGGCGCACGGCGGTTGGCTGGCGACCCCGGGCCGCAGGCTGGCCGTCGCGGCGCTGGCCCCGGTCGCCCTGGTGGCGCTGCTGTGGTGGCTGTCCCGGCTCACCTGGAGCGCCTACGAGTCGCAGACGCCCGGCGCCCCGGCCGCCGAGAGCGGCGAGCCCATGGAGCAGCAGGGGTTCTGGTACGGCATGCGGATGGTGCGCCGGCTGCGCCGGGTGCACGTCGGCGTCGGCCTGCTGACGGTGGACCTGGCGCTGCTGCTGCCGCTCTGGCAGCACGACCGGGGCGGGCTCGCCGTCGCCGGGTGGGTGCTGCTGGTGGCGGTGGCGGTCCTCGCGGTGCTGCTGGTGGCCCAGTTGGTGCCGATGCGGCGGATCCAGCACCGGATCGACATCGATCCGGACGGCCCCCTGCTCAGCAGCCTGCCCCGGGCCTGCATGGCGGTGCTCGCCCTGACCCTGCTCGACGCCCTTGCCCCGCGCCCGGATTGGCGTCCCGGCGGGCACCTCCCCGGGGCCACCACGCTGCTGTCCGCGCTGACGGCTGCTCAGTTCGCGCTCATCGCCGTGCTGGCCTGGGTGACGCGCGGAATGCTGCGCGCCGGCAGCGGCGCGGTCAGCGTCGAACTGCGGCAGTGGTTCCAGGTGAAGCAGTGGGTGACCGGGGCCCCGTGCCCCTACACCGTTCCCGGCCCCGGCACCGGGCCGCAGGCCGACGAGACCTTCGGCGGCCCCGACGGCCCGGCGCTGCGCGGGTACGCCGGGGTGGCGACCGCGCTGCTGGCGGTCGGCCTCGGCGGACTGCTCAGCGCGGGCCTGACGGTGTGGTGGGCGCAGCGGCTCGCGGGGCACGGACCGTCGCCGGTGCCGCCGCCGGTGATGGTGTGGCACGGCAGCGGGGTGCCGGTGGTCGCGCTCGCGGTGCTGGTCGTCGCCCTGCTGCGGGCGCTGCAACTGGCAGGCCAGAAACGGGCGTTCGCGCGGCAGGTGGTCCGCGCCTACCCGGACGCGACCGGGGAGGGCCCGCGCACGGGTGCGATCACGGGGGCGCTGGCCAAGGCGACGCTGACGGACTACGGACCGGTACTCATCGGCACGCTGGCGGCGCTGGCCGGCGTGGTGGGCGTTGCCTCGCTCACGGGCGGACTGGTGAGCGGCGAGACCCCCGTACGGGCCGCCGGGGCGGCGGGGGTCGTCGGCCACGCGGCCTCGGCCCTGCAGAACCTGGGCGGGTGGCTGGTCGCCGCGACGGTCGTCGGCCTGGTCGCCCTGGGCCGGGCCGCGTACCGGAACCTGGGCACGCGCAAGACGGTCGGCATCGTCTGGGACATCGGCACCTTCTGGCCCCGGGCGGCCCACCCCTTCGCACCGCCCTGCTACGCCGAGCGGGCCGTGCCCGACCTGGTCTGGCGCACCCGCACCTGGCTGGAGCAGGACCCGGGCCGCCGGCTCGTCCTCTCCGCCCACTCGCAGGGGACGGTCCTGGCCGCGGCGGCGGTGTGGCAACTGGACCCGGAGACGCGGCAGCGGACCGCGCTGCTGACGTACGGCAGTCCGCTGCGCAGGCTCTACGGGCGGTTCTTCCCGGCCTACTTCGGGCCGGAGGACCTGCTGCGGCTGCGGAAGGACGCCCCGCACTGGCACAACCTGTTCCGGGTGACCGACCCCATCGGCGGCCCGGTGCGGGTCCCGGCGACGGGCGCGAAGCACGCCCCGGACTGGCCGGCCCTGACGGACCCGCTGGTGTGGGGCCGCGACGAGGAGCACCCGCTGCCGGTGCCGATCCACGCCCACTCCGACTACCAGGCGGATCCCCAGTTCACCGTCGCCCGCGACCGCCTCCTCAGCGACCTCGGCCGCGACCAGACCACGGACCCGAGCCAGACGACCCGTTAACCCCCTGCCCCACCCACCGGGCCCCCCACCCCGGGCTGCGCCCTGCCCCACCCACCGGGCCTTCGGCCGGGCTGCGCCCTGGCCCGCCC
>NZ_JBHSQJ010000081.1:0-4367 GCF_042658505.1 Streptacidiphilus monticola
CTTCGTTTCCCACTCTATCAGAGCTTTTCAGCTCCGATTTCCAGTGGATTTTCGCTGTCCAGTCCGCCTGACGGCGGCCGGGGCAACTCGCAGAACATTAGGGCACGAAGCCCCGGACCTCCAAATCGAGGTCCGGGGCCGACCGTGCACGGTCCAGACGTTACGGGCGGGTCAGGTAGTCGATGGTGCGACGGGCCACGCCGTACTCGCGGGTGAGGCGGGCAAAGGTGGTGTGGCCCTGCGTCACACGAGCGAAGGCACGCCAGGCGGGGCGGAAGGTGAGCACCGCGGCGTGGAACGTGCCGGGGCGGCGCTCGAAGGCGGCGAGCATGCGGCGGCCGACGCGCATCTCCGCACCCAGTTCGGCGTGTACCGCTGCCGCGTAATCGAGTGCTCGCCGCTCCACCGACTCGTTGTCCTCGGCCTGGGCGATCCGGGCGGCGGCGGTTCCGGCCATGCGCCCGGAACGGAGGGCGTAAGAGATGCCCTCTCGGGTCCACGGCTCCAGCAGGCCGGCCGCGTCTCCGGCGACCAGGACCCGCCCGCGCGAGAGCGGGGACTCGTCGGAGCGGCAGCGGGTCAGGTGGCCGGACTCGATGGAGGGGGCGAAGCCGGAGAGGCCCAACTGGGCGATGAAGTCGCGCAGGTAGGCCCGCGTCTCGGCGCCCCTGCCGCGGGCGGCGATGACGCCGACGGTGAGGCTGTCGCCCTTCGGGAACACCCAGCCGTAGGAGCCGGGCAGCGGCCCCCAGTCGAGGAGGACCCGGCCGCGCCAGGCCTCGGCGACGGTCGGCGGTACCGGGATCTCGGCCTCCAGGCCCAGGTCGACCTGGTCGAACTCGACGCCCACATGGGCGCCGGTCCGTCCGGCGCTGCCGTCCGCACCGACCACGGCGCGGGCCTGGACCGTGCGGCCGTCCTGGAGCTTGATCTGGGCGAGGCCTGCCGTGGCCTCGTCCGGCTGCTCGACGGAGGAGACGGAGACGCCGGTGGCGAGAACGGCGCCGGCCTTCTCAGCGCACTGGGCCAACTGGAAGTCGAATTCCTCGCGGTTGATCAGGCCGAAGAGCATCCGCTCCGAGCGGCGGGTCCGGGTCCAGCGGCCGCCGAGGGTGAAGGTGATGGCGTGCACGCGGTCGCGCAGCGGGAGCTGGAAGCCGGGAGGAAGGGAGTCACGGGAGGGGCCGATGATGCCGCCACCGCAGGTCTTGTAGCGGGGCAGCGTGGCCTTCTCGAGCAGCAGCACGCGCGCGGCTCCCGCGCTGGCCGCCGCGTAGGCGGCGGAGGTGCCGGCCGGGCCGGCCCCGACGACCACGACGTCCCAGACGCCGCTCAGCTCGTCCTCGGCCGCCTTCTCATCCGCGCCGAGGCGCTGGTTCTGCGTCATGTCCGCCCATACTAGTGAGGGTTGGCAAGAGAGCCGTGGCGAGGGCGGCACCGGCCCCGCCGCCGAAGGTGGCGGAGGCGACCAGGTCAGCCGGGGTGCGCGGGCGATCGCGACGGATCCGGACGAGCGCGCCCGCCAGGGTTCCTGTGGAAATCATGCCCAGGGCCGCTCTCTTGACGGCGCGTCGGCTCTGCGGGACGGGCTCGGACTCCGGTTCGGTGCGCCGGAGGACGCGGACGCCGGCCACCCCGAGGCACGCAAGGCCCACGGCCGAAGTCCCCCACTGCAGCGCGTGGTGGGCGGGCGTGCCGAGGATCCGCCGTCGCAGGACGGGGAAGGCACGGACGCCCGCGCGGCCGTCGTGGGTGAACGCGTCCCAGACCAGGTGGGTGAGGGCGCCGACGGCGGCCGAGGCGGCGAACCACACCGCGTCGGCGGGCTCCGGCTTGCGTCGTGGCGCGGTCAGGACGTCCAGGCGGCCGGCCGTGGCGGCGGGCAGCACCGACAGCACGCTCTCGCGCACCGCGCCGCGCCATGCCGCGGCGAGGCCGGCGGCCAGGGCGACGTTCAACGTCGGGACGGCCCACGGACGGTGGGCGAGGCGGCCGAGCCCGTAGCTTCCGGGGACGACGGTGTCGAGGAAGAACGGGACGTCGGGTGCCATCGAGCCGGTGACCAGCCCGGTGGCGACCAGTCGGGCGCGGCCACGGCCGCCGGCATCGAGCAGGGGCAGCACGGCTGCCGGGTGGCTGAAGGTGAAAGGCACGGGTCCATCTTGCCCGGCCGCGCGCGTCCTTGCCGGACGTGACCGCGCGGAAGCCGGGCGGGTCGGGCGGCGGCCCGGGGGCGGGCCCCGGCGGCCCGGGGGCGGGACCGGCACCGGGCGAAAACGGCCGGACAAAGCGGCCGGCCAAAGCGGCCGAACGAAAGCGCCCGGAAGAAGGAGGCCGGAAGAAGGAGGCCGGGCCCAGATTCCCCCGTTGACGCAGACAGCCGGAGGCACGCGGCGGCCGGGCCCAAACGGCGCCGGGCACCGGGTACCCGTCTGTCAGCCTGAGACAGCCGCCCCGGACTCGGCGTACGTCAGGGCCCCTGCTGCCCGGCTCTCCAGCGCCCGGCACAGGCGGCGGTACTTGTTGGCCGGCAGCAGGTCCGGCCAGTCCGCCCGGTCGGCGAATCGCCAGGCCCGGAGCTCGGACTGACGGAGGGTCAGCGCGGCAACCTGCTCCGGCGCCAGCCGACCCCCGTCGAAGACGAGGCGCAGCCCGCCGGAGCGGGGGCCGTTGTGCGGCTCCCAGTCGACGAGGAGCAGGCGGAGCCGGTCCGCTGGGAACGTGAGGCCGAGTTCCTCGGCCAGCTCGCGCGAGGCGGCGGCGCTCGGGGCCTCGCCGCTCTCGACGACGCCGCCGGGGAACTCCCAGCCCGGCTTGTAGACGGGGTCGACCAGCAGCGGCCGGTCCTGCTCGTCGAAGAGGAGGACGGCGGCGGCGACGGTGTCGGCCTGGTTGTCTGGCGAGTGCACGATCCGGCGCAGGGCGTCGCCGCGCTCGACGGAGTCCAGGACGGCGCGGGCGGCCTGACCGGGCGTCAGTTCGCCCGTGTCGACGACGGCGGCGTCCGTTCGGAGCCAGCCGAGGGCGGCACGGTAGGCGTCCAGGTGGTCCAGTCGCCACTGGCGGGCGTCGCGGTCCGCGTCGTCGTCTTCGATCCGCTTCCGCAGAACCGTTTCGTCAGCGTGCAGCAGGACGTGGTGCACCGGGATGCGGCGGGCGGAGAGCGCCCCGAAGATCTCGTCGCGGTAGTCCTGCCGGAGCAGCGCCATCGGCACCAGGATGCTGCGGCCGGGGAGTTGGGCGGCGAGCGCGGCGATGACCTCGGGCACCAGCCGCCGCCACGCCACGAGGTCCTGGAAGTCGCGGAGCCCCTGGCCGCTTTCCGCCGGGAGCCACTCGCGCAGCAGCGCCGAACCGACGGTCTCTGGGTCGAAGACGTGCGCGTCGGGGAGGAGTTCTCGCAGCGCGTCGACGGTGGTGGTCTTGCCGGCCCCGAACGCGCCGTTGACCCAGATGATCACGTGGTCCCCTCCCGAGTCGGTTGCTGCCCGCATCGTATGCGGTGCCGACGCGAGGAGGCCCTGGCCCACCGGGCGGTGGGCCAGGGCCTCCTGACGGTACGCGAGAACGCGCCGTGGGATGTCAGCCCTTGCGGGCCTTGATCTCGGCGGTGAGCTGGGGCAGCACGGTGAACAGGTCACCGACCACGCCGTAGTCCGCGAGCTCGAAGATCGGCGCCTCCGGGTCCTTGTTCACCGCGACGATCGTCTTCGACGTCTGCATCCCGGCCCGGTGCTGGATCGCGCCCGAGATCCCGTTCGCGATGTACAACTGCGGCGACACCTGCTTACCCGTCTGCCCCACCTGGTTCGCGTGCGGATACCAGCCCGCGTCCACCGCCGCCCGCGACGCACCCACCGCCGCACCCAACGAGTCCGCCAGCTCCTCCACCACCGAGAAGCCCTCCGCCGCCCCCACCCCACGACCACCGGAGACCACGATCGCCGCCTCGGTCAGCTCCGGCCGCCCCGACGACACCCGCGGCGTGCGCGCCACCACCCGCGCCGCCGACGCCGGCGCCGAGAACACCACCGCCACCGACTCCACCGCACCCGCCGCCGCGGCCGGCTCCGGCGCCACCGCGTTCGGCTTCACCGCCACCACCGGCACCCCCCGCGACACCCGCGACGTCACCGTGAACGACGCCGCGAACGCCGACTGCGTCACCACCGGCCCGCCCTCACCCGCGACCACGTCCACCGCATCGGTGAGCACCCCCGACCCCAGCCGCAACGCCACCCGCGCCGCGACCTCCTTACCCTCCCCCGACGCCGACACCAGCACCGCACCCAGATCCCCCACCGAACCGGCGATCTGCGCCAACGCATCCACCTTCGGCACCACCAGGAACTCGCCGAACTGCGGCC
>NZ_JBHSQJ010000082.1:0-11839 GCF_042658505.1 Streptacidiphilus monticola
TTTCACCGGCCCCTCCGGGCGCTTCCTTCGTTTTCCACTCTAGCAGATCCGTTTCCTCGGTTTCAAAACCGTGGTTTTTCGTTTCTGCCGGAGCGACCCGCCCACTTTAGCATCACCTTCACATGACTCACCGACCGGCGATTTCGCCGGATTCCGGTTTCTCAGGAAGGTGTCTGCCGCAGCGGGCGAGGTGTCAGACAGTAGCCGAAGTCCTCAGGCCATGTCCAATCGGGGCAACCCGTCAAACCTACCCGTGTCACTCGTCCGGGTCAACGGGTTTCGCTTCCGACCCTCGCCAGGGGTTCGGTGGGGTATCCAGGTCCTCGAGCTCGACGCCCGGCGCTGCCAGCACGACGTCGCCGGCCAGGTGGACGGGGTACTCGTCCCCCGTGTCGAGATCCGAGACGCGGTACCGCTCGACGGGGAGCGGGCCGTTGTCAGTGGCGTGTGCTTCGATCGCTTCCAGGGTCCAGCCCTGGTCATGGGTACGGGGCGCCAGGACGGGGTCGGTGAAGGTCACGACCCGCAGCCGGGAGCTGTCTCCCGGGTTGAGCCGCAGCATGCGTGCCGCGGCGACGAGGAACGAGGGGGAACGGCCCGCGAAAGCGTGGGCCTGCTCGTGTCCTTCCCGCGCATGGAGAAGTCGGGGATCGTCCGCGTGACTGCGGACCCAGGTGAGACCGGCGGCGGATCCGCCGCGGATCTGCCAGCCCAGGTAGCGGAGTTCGAGCCGGAGCGGGCGGCTCAATGAGTCGAGGGTGAGGTCGACGCTGCCAGTGGGGCGGCCGTCGGCGCCGAAGGTCTGTGCTGTGTAGCGCCAGCCGGCAGGTCCGGGGGCGCAGCTGAACCGTTCTTCACCGAGGGGGGTGTCGTCGTGGGTGTCGTGGAACGAGTAGCGGCCGCTGGGCATGGCCTGAGCCTATGCGCCAACGGCCGCCGGATCGTCAGCGGAGCTGTGCGGGCCGCTGTGCGATCAGTAGCGGTAGGCCTCGGGCTTGTAGGGGCCCTCCACCTTGACGCCGATGTAGTCGGCCTGCGCCGGCGTCAGCGTCGTGAGCTTGACGCCGAGGGCGTCCAGGTGCAGCCGAGCGACCTTCTCGTCGAGGTGCTTGGGCAGCGTGTAGACGCCGACCGGGTACTCCTCCGGCTTCGTGAACAGCTCGATCTGGGCCAGGGTCTGGTCCGCGAAGGAGTTGGACATCACGAAGGACGGGTGGCCGGTGGCGTTGCCCAGGTTCAGCAGGCGGCCCTCGGAGAGCACGATGATCGTGTGGCCGTCCGGGAAGCGCCACTCGTGGACCTGCGGCTTGACCTCGGTCTTCACGATGCCCGGGATCCTGGCCAGGCCGGCCATGTCGATCTCGTTGTCGAAGTGGCCGATGTTGCCGACGATCGCCTGGTGCTTCATCTGCTCCATGTGGTGAGCCATGATGATGTCGCGGTTGCCGGTCGTGGTGACGAAGATGTCGGCGATGCCGACCACGTCCTCCAGGGTGGTGACCTGGTAGCCGTCCATGGCCGCCTGCAGGGCGCAGATCGGGTCGATCTCGGTGATGATGACGCGGGCGCCCTGGCCGCGCAGCGACTCGGCGCAGCCCTTGCCGACGTCGCCGTAGCCGCAGACCACGGCCACCTTGCCGCCGATCAGGACGTCGGTGGCGCGGTTGATGCCGTCGATCAGGGAGTGGCGGCAGCCGTACTTGTTGTCGAACTTCGACTTGGTGACGGCGTCGTTCACGTTGATGGCCGGGAAGAGCAGGGTGCCCTCGCGGTGCATCTCGTAGAGGCGGTGAACGCCGGTGGTGGTCTCCTCGGTGACGCCCTTGATCTCCGAGGCCGTCTCGGTCCACTTCTTCGGCTGCTCGCGCAGGGTGCGGTTGAGCAGTTCCAGGATGATCCGGTACTCGTCGTTGTCCGCGGTCGAGGGGTCCGGCGCCGCGCCGGCCTTCTCGAACTCAACTCCCTTGTGCACCAGGAGCGTCGCGTCGCCGCCGTCGTCGAGGATCATGTTGGGCCCGGAGTGGCCGGGCCAGGTGAGCGCCTGCTCGGTGCACCACCAGTACTCCTCCAGCGTCTCGCCCTTCCAGGCGAAGACGGGGATGCCCTGGGGGTTCTCCGGGGTGCCCTCCGGGCCGACGGCGATGGCCGCGGCGGCGTGGTCCTGCGTGGAGAAGATGTTGCAGGAGCACCAACGGACGTCGGCGCCCAGCGCGACGAGCGTCTCGATGAGCACGGCGGTCTGGACGGTCATGTGCAGGGAACCGGTGATCCGGGCCCCGGCGAGGGGCTGGGCGTCCGCGTACTCCTTGCGGATCGCCATCAGGCCGGGCATCTCGTGCTCGGCGAGCTGGATCTCCTTACGGCCGAACGGAGCCAGGCTGAGGTCGGCGACCTTGAAGTCGCCCGCAGGGGTGGAAGTCACGCTTCTTCTCCAGTGCGAGTGCGTCGGGATCGGGCTGTCGGTCCGGTCCACGGAGGCACGGCGGCCGGGCCTGCCTGGGCGGCTCGCACATGCGAACGCCCGGGCGGCAGGTGCCGTCGTCGTATCCGATTGTTCCGGACCAGTGCGTCGGAGGCCCTCTGTCCCTCGGCGTCCCCGGTGTCGTTCCGTGAGCCGACCGCCATCAGCAGCGACGTCTGGTGCTGTGAACGACTCTACCCGCCGCAACGGCCGGGCAGTCGGTCAGAGCCGGACCGTGGCGCGGAACAAAGTGGAGTCCGGCCCGACCGCCTCGGGGGCAGGCGCGCCGGCCGGAAGGAATGCGGACTCGCCCGGGCGGAGCGTCAGTTGGGCGCCGGTGGCGTCGCGCAGCTCGACCGTGCCCGCCGTGCACAGCAGGATCTGGGGCGTCTCGGTGGGGATCCGGTCGGTACCGCCCTGGTAGCGGGAGAGGCGGAACTCGTCGATGGGGCACGGGTAGAGCTGCTCGCCGTGGCCGTCGGGGACCGGCTCAGGCCGGAGGACCGCCGGTGCCTGCGGTTCGAAGAGCGTGACCTTGAGCAGTTCGGGCACGTCGATGTGCTTGGGGGTGAGACCGGCGCGCAGCACGTTGTCGGAATTGGCCATGAGCTCGACGCCCAGCCCGTGCAGGTAAGCGTGCGGGACGCCCGCGCCCAGGTAGAGGGCCTGGCCCGGCACCAGCCGCACGTGGTTGAGCAGCAGTCCGGCCAGGACGCCGACGTCGCCGGGGAAGGACTTCTCGACGTCGGCGTAGTCGGCGAGCTCGACGGCCCGCTCGTGGTCGCCTGCCTTCTCGGCTGCCACCGCCGCCTCGCGCAGCGCGGCGGCGGCCCTCGGGACGATCCGGGCGGCGTCAGCGGCGGCGAGTCCGAGGATCTGGACGAGCGCCTGGCGCAATGCCTCGTTCGCCGGTTGGGTCCGCAACGCACCGACAACCGGGGCGAGTTCGTCCACGTCCAGCAGTTCGAGCAACTCGGCCGCGGCGGCCGGGCTGCGGAAGCCGCAGAGTCCGGTGAAGGGGGTGAGCGCGCAGATGGCCTCGGGCTTGTGGTTGGGGTCCTTGTAGTTCCGCTGCCTGGCGTCGAGCGGGACGCCCCGGGACTCTTCGTCCGCGAAGCCTGCGCGGGCCTGCTCCAGGTTCGGGTGCACCTGGATGGAGAGTGGCTCCCCAGCGGCGAGGATCTTGAAGAGGAAGGGCAGTGTCTGCCCGAAGCGCTCCACCGTGGGCCGCCCCAACTCGGCTTCAGGGTCAGCGGCGATCACCGCGTCCAAGCCGACCAGGCCGTCGCCGCGGTCGAGCCTGGACGGGTCTCCGGGGTGGGCCCCCATCCAGAGCTCGGCCTCGGGCTCGGATCCGGGCCGGCGCCCGGTCAGTTCGGCGATCGCGGTCCGGGAGCCCCAGGCATAGGGGCGGATGGTGTTGTGCAGGCGGTCCATGGTGCTAGTCCCCCCAGGGATGGGCGGCCAGGCCGAGGTAGACGGCGCAGAAGTCGCTCAACGCGATCAGCTCGGCCACCGCCGTGAGCGGTTCTTTCGAGGTGGCGGCGAGGTCGTACAGGGGCGTGCCGTGCAGCGCCGCGAGGCGCCGCGCGCGGGAGAGGGAAGGCCTGGCGCCGGCGTCCGGACGTCCTGGCACCGGGCTCTCGCCGGGGATCGCGGGTCCGTTCGCTCCATCGGATCGGCCTGATACGCCGGATCCGGTCGGGAGACCCTGCGGCTGCGGGTCCGCTTCACCTTCGTCCGCCGCCTGCCGGTGCAGCAGGACGATCGCCGGGCGCTGGGTCGGCTCCTCGGTGCGGTCGCGGAAGAAGTCGTCGTGGTCGCTCGGGTCGCCGGGGCCGACCGCGCTCTCGAGCAGGCCGCGATGGCGGACCAGTGCCTCGGGCAGGGCGGCGGCCAGCGCCGGACGGGCGGCGTGCTCGGCCAGCATGTCGGCGAAGCGGACTGACGCCGCGTCAGCAAGCGGGCCGTCCGTCCAGATCAACGGGAGGGAGCCGTCGAGGCGGAGAGCCAGGCTCTTGGCCGGGTTCTGGTAGGCGTCGGCCATAGGCCCGCAGCGCACCGCGAGGTCGTCGAGCAGGTCGGCGGCGGCGCTCAGCGCCTCGGGACCGGAGGAGGTGAGAGCGAGTCGGTGGGTCAGCGAGAGAAGGGAGGCCAGCATTGCCCACAGGTCGCCGGGGTCGTCCCGGACCAGGTCGGGGTCGCGGTCCCAACTGGGGGCGCTGCCAGGGGAGGTGAGGTACGGCAGGGGCATGCCGCGGGCCTGCAGGGCGGCGTCGCCGAGCGGACTGCCGGGCGGGGCGACGGCCACCACGGTGCAGCCGCTCTGGTAGCCGCGTTCGACCAGCGCCACCAGCCCGGCCTCCGCGCCGTGGGTGGACGCCACGACCAGCAGGTCCGCCGGTCCGGCCCAGCCCGGGAGGCTCCACTGGAGTCCGACCGGGTAGGCGTCGCTGCGGACGTCCGGCGGGGCGGCTCCGGAGACGGGGCGCAGGATGTGCACCGGGCAGGCCTGGCCGCCGAGGGCGGCGAGGACGGCCGCGGCCTGGGCGGCAGCGCCGTGCCCAGCGACCAGCAGCGCCCGGGGGCGTCCCTCCGGCCGCAACTGCGCGAGGCCCGCTTCCTGGGCGGCTCGGGCCCCGGAGCGGATCCGGGCGCCGGCCGAGGCCAGGGCGAGCAGGGCGCCCAAGCGGTCGGCCCGCTCCAACGCCTCGGCGTCGTCGAGCAGTTGCTCGTCGATCATGCCGGCCGACGGGCCTCGTCGACGAGCAGCACCGGGATGCCGTCCCGGACCGGGTAGGCCAGGCCGCAGTCGGCGGAGGTGCAGACCAGCTCGCTGTCCGCGCCCGAGTCCTCGGCGGGCTGCTCGCGCAGCGGCGCGTGGCACTGCGGGCAGGCGAAGATCTCCAGCAGGGCGGGGTCGATGCTCATGAGGTGCTCCGGGGGTCGGACGGTGTCGACGGGTCAGGATATCGAGGGCGGCTGTGTCGATGTCATAGCCGAGCTGCCCGGGGGCGCCGGTCGCGGGTCGGGCTCCGGCCCGCGACAGCGGTCGCCGCCCGCCCGCAGGGCCGCCACCGCGTGGCGACGATCGGGCGTGACAGGTCGTCAGGAGTGATGCGGACGGCATGCCTGGCCCGTGCTCCGGGCCGGTGCGCAAGGCCCGCGACCACCCTCCCGGCCCGGTGCCCAGGGGCTCAGGGGCTCAGCCGGGGCACGGCACGAGGGCACCGGCCGGGCCGTACGAACGGTGCCCTCCTGCTGTCCGACGACCCGGTGTGCGGCCCGGGGCCCCACGCCGGCCGCTCGTGGGCGCAGTGCCCGCTCAGGCGCGGACGATGGCCAGGACCTGGTCCCGGAGTTCGGCCATCCGTTCCTCGTCGCGGGCCTCGACGTTGAGGCGCAGCAGCGGCTCGGTGTTGGAGGCGCGCAGGTTGAACCACCAGTCCTGGCCGGCCACGGTGAGCCCGTCCAGGGTGTCGAAGCTGACGCCCGGCTGGTCGGCGAAGGCCTCGCGGACGGCGGCGGTCCGTCCGGCCTGGTCCGCGACAGTGCTGTTGATCTCGCCGGACGCGGTGTAGCGCTCGTAGACCGCGGTCAGCGCGGACAGCGGTTCGGCCTGCTCACCCAGCGCCGCCATCACGTGCAGCGCGGCGAGCATGCCGGTGTCGGCCTTCCAGAAGTCCCGGAAGTAGTAGTGCGCCGAGTGCTCGCCGCCGAAGATCGCCCCGGTCCTGGCCATCTCCTGCTTGATGAACGAGTGCCCGACCCGGGTGCGCACCGGGCGGCCGCCCTGCTCGGTGACGATCTCCGGCACCGCCCAGGAGGTGATCAGGTTGTGAATGATCACCGGCTCGGTCTCCCCCGCGGCCTTGGCCTTGGCGATCTCGCGTCCGGCGACCAGCGCGGTGATGGCCGAGGGGCTGACCGGATCGCCCTTCTCGTCGACCACGAAGCAGCGGTCGGCGTCGCCGTCGAAGGCGAGGCCGAGGTCGGCCCCGACCTCACGGACCTTCACCTGCAGGTCGACCAGGTTCTTCGGGTCGAGCGGGTTCGCCTCGTGGTTGGGGAAGGTTCCGTCCAGCTCGAAGTACATCGGCACGATGTCGAGCGGCAGGTCCGCGAGGACGACGGGGACGGTGTGGCCGCCCATGCCGTTGCCCGCGTCGACGACGACCTTCAGCGGGCGGATCCCGGAGAGGTCCACCAGGTGCCTCAAGTGCTGGGCGTAGGACTGGAGTTCGTCCTGTGAGGTGATCTCCCCGGTGCGTTCGGCAGCAGCCGCGGGCACGGTCACCGCGCCGGTCCCCTCGTCGATCCAGGACTCCACCAGCTCGCGGATCTCCACCAGCCCCGTGTCCTCGCCCACGGGCGCGGCCCCGGCGCGGCACATCTTGATGCCGTTGTACTGGGCCGGGTTGTGGCTGGCGGTGAACATGGCACCGGGCAGGTCGAGCTTGCCGCTGGCGAAGTACAACTGGTCGGTCGAGCAGAGCCCGATCTCCACCACGTCCAGCCCGCTCTCGGCGACTCCCTCGGCGAAGGCGCGGGCCAGACCGGGCGAGGAGGGGCGCATGTCGTGGCCGACGACGACGGCGCGGGCACCGCCCGGCACGGCGACGATCCTGGCGAACGCGGCGCCGAACGCGCGGGAGAGCGACTCGTCCCACTGGTCCGGGACCACGCCGCGGACGTCGTAGGCCTTCACGAGCTGCTTGAGATCACGCACGGGTGCTCCGGTTCGCTTTGCGCTTGCTGTTGCTGCTGTCTGGCTGTCCTGCGCCGCCCGCTGGTGCGGCTCCGGCTGGGCCGGAGGGACCGGAGCGGCGTGGGGAGAGACTATCGCTAGCGGGTTGCCGTGATGTTGCCGCAAGCAGGAGAAGGGTTGACGCCCTGTCAGCGGAAAAGGGATCCGAGCGGGGCCCCGGGCACTGGCGAGGTTCGGCGTCAGGAGTCCGGCGAGCGCAGGACCCGCAGGTGGGCGCGGCGTGCACCCTCGGCCGGGTCGCCCTCTCCGGGCGCGCCGACGGGGCGGGCCGCCTCGCGGACCGCGTTGGCGAGGGCTTCGAGATCGTCCCCCGAAGGACGGATCGGCCCGGTGTCCGAGTTGAGCCGGACCACCTCCCAGCCGCGCGGCGCGGTGAGCCGCTCGGAGTGCTCCGCGCACAGGTCGTAGCAGTGCGGTTCGGCGTAGGTGGCGAGCGGGCCGAGGACGGCCGTCGAGTCCGCGTAGACGTAGGTCAGCGTCGCCACGGCGGGGCGGCCGCAGGCGGTGCGCGAACAACGACGGACAGGGCTCACAGCGTTGGACGGTACCGCACTCCTGACCGGGTCGCGAAGACTCTCCCCCGGATCCGGTGCCGTGTCGCCCCGGGGACGCCGCCCGCGCGGCCCGCAGTCACTACGCTGTCAACGATGGACAGCCCGATGACTAGCGACAACCGCCGACGGCCCCGCCGCCGCGACCGGCACGGCCGGGGCCTGCGCGGGCCGCTGGCCCCGCGTCAGGTTCCGATCGCCCTGACCCGGTCGGAGCTCTTCGACGACTACGTGCGGGAGTCGGTGGAGCGGCTGGAGCGGCGCTGGCCGCAGCTGGGCGAGGTCGAGTTCGCCGTGCAGGACGTGCCGGCGCCGCTGCCGGGAGAGCCCGAGCCGGACCCGGACACCGCCAGGCTGGACGACGTGCCCCTCGGCCGCCTGATCGCGGCCCGGGCTGGGACACCTGCGCGGATCGTGGTCTACCGCAGGCCCGTGGAGATCCGCGCCAAGGGCCGGGACGAACGGGCCGCGCTGGTCCACGACGTGATGGTGGAACAGGTCGCCGAGCTGCTCGGCGTCGAGCCCGAGGCGGTCGACCCACGCTACGGCGAGGACTGACGCCCCTCGACGGACGGCAACCCCACTCCGGCCAGGACCGACGCCCCTCGGCGGGACTCCAGCCCGCGCCTCGCGCCACCTGGTCTGCCCGGCCCGGTCCGCCTGGGCGCCCAGCGCCCAAGGTGGCGCCCCGCGCACTGTCCCCGCAGAAGCCACAGCACCAGCAGCACCCAGCTCCGCAGCCCACCCATCCGCCCCAGCAAGCAGCGCCTGGGCGGCCCCAGGCGCTGCGCGCCGGGGCTCTCTGAAGGCCTCGACATCGGGGCCCGCCCCCGCCGACCCCCGCCCTCCTTCGCCCCGCCCGCTACGGGAGCAGGATGGCCGGGGCCTGGATCGTGCGGGGGACTTCGACCGTGCTGTGGTCGTCCGCGTAGGGCTGGACGGTGAAGCCGGCCTTGCCGGAGGTGAGCATCCGGGCCACGTACACCGGGCCGCTGCCCGCCGCCGGTTCCACGGTCAGGGCGTAACCGTCCGCGCCGTCAGGGGACTTGGGCTTGATGGCGACCGTCGTCCCGGGCTGGAGCTTGACCTCCTGGGTCTGCGGGGACCCGGACTTGCCCAGCGCAGCGACCGTCACCGTCGCCGCCTTGTCCGTGGCGGTGAGGAACAGCGTCGTGCCGGCCGCGGTGTTGCCCGCGATCGTCGTGCGCTGGGTGACCGCGTCCGTGCCCGTCGTGTAGGCGAGTTCGGTGCTGCTGCTCCCGCGGCCCAGCTGGATCGCCGCCACCACCCCGGGGGCCTGCTTGGGGTCCGTGGGACTGAGCCGCAGCGCCGCGGGCTGGCCGCGGGTGACGTCGGCAAGGTCGACGAAGGTCAGCATGCCCGCCTTGACGTGGATGGTCTCGTGTCCGGCCGGGGTGATCCACCCGGTCTGCGAGGCGAGTTGGAGCTTGAGGTCGGCGTCCTCCACGCCGGGCGCGGTGACCGCGAGGACGGCGTGCTTGACGTCGCCGGGCAGACCGGGCAGCACGACCGTGGACGAAAGCTCGGTGGGCGGGATCCAGTCCGCGCCGGTGCTGCCGCTGTCGGCGTTGAGCGCCGCGGCGACCCGGCCGCTGCGAACCAGCACGTGCAGCGACACGACTCCGCCGCTACCGGCGGCGTTCACCAGGCGACTCAGCGGCAGGGCCACGCTGCCGTCGGCCGGCACGCTGATGTTGCCGGCCTGGGTGCTCTCCACCTCGCCCGTGGCCCCGAACGCCTGCACGTCCACATAGGCGTTCGTGCTCTCGTTGTTGCTGAGCACGAGCGTGTCCGTGTCGCCCTTGGCGGTGTCCGCCCCGGCGAACCAGAAGTCGGTGGCCGGCTCGGTGCAGCTGAGCCCGCTGAGGCTCTTCCCGCCGTCGAGGACCGTGGTCTGCTGGCCCGTCAGACCGGGAGCGAGGCCGCCGTCGGCGGTGAGGGCGAGCGCGGGGGCCTTGGCGCCGGACGGCGCCTTCCCGGCCGTGGCGCCGCCCGTGGCGCTGAGCTGCGCGAGGGCGGTCCCGGCACCGCCCAGCGGGCCGAGGCGACCGGCCCCGGCCGTGCCGCCGCTGCCGCTCGATCCGCTCGCCACGCTGACCCCGGCCGGGGCACCCGGCGCCGCCACGGCGTAGCCGGTACTGGCTGAACCGCTCTGCAGCGGGTTCGGGCAGAGCACGGCGCGGTGGGCGACGGCGGTGCGCACGGTGCGGCCGCTCGCTGCGGCCTCGCCGGAGGGCGGGTTGACCTCGGCGATGCCGAGGGCGACGGCGAGCACGCCGAGCGCCGCCAGCAGCGACTGCGTGGTCCGCGTGATCCTCATGCTCCGCTCCCCGGTGCCGTGCCGTCCTGCGTGCTGTGCCAGTAGCCCTGGGCGTCGTACCAGCCCTGCGGCGCATCGGCCGGGTCGGCCGGGGCGGAGGCCGAGCCGTCCCACTGCGGGTAGGGCTGGTAGGCGGCCTGCCCCCCGGTGTCGTACTCGCCGTAGTAGGGCTGGCCCGTGTAGTAGGGCTGCTGCGGATCCGCGTAGTAGCCGTCGGCTGCGGTCGCGGCGGCTCCGGAGCGCTCAGCCCCGGCCCCGGTGGGGGCGAACGCGTCCCAGACCGGCTCGGTCGGGGCGGGGAAGGCCGCACCGTCGCCGAAGCCCGCCCCGGAGACGGCGCCCGCACCCACCTCGGCACCCGCGCCCGGCCCGTCGGCGGTCGCGCCGCCCGCGGGGCCGAAGGCCTGCCAGGCGCCCCCGTCCCCGGCGCCCGCCACGGCCTCAGCACCCGTGGCGGCGTACACGCCTGAGCCGTCGTCAGCCCCGTCGGAGGATGCGGCACCGGTCGGCGCACCGGGCGCCACCGAACCGTCCCCGCCGTCCGCTGCCTCCTCGCCGTTGGCCGCCAGGCGGCGGGCTCGGCGGGAGCCGGGCACGACCGGCGCCGCCGCAGCAGCGGACTCCGTCTCGACGTCCGGCTGGTCGTCGTCGTTGCGGCTGCCCCGACCCGGGAGTGCCAGCACCACCAGGACCAGGGCCAGCAGGCACTGCGCCGCGATCCAGCCGGTGTGCGCCGCCCCGGACTCGTAACGGACGCTCAGTTTCCCGCCCTCGGCGGGCAGTTGGAAGCCCTGCGCCCAGCCGTCCACCGTCGTCGGGGTCAGGTCCTTGCCGTTCAGGGTGGCGTGCCAGGACGGGTCGGCCTGGTCGGCCAGGCGCAGCACCCGCCCGGTGCCGCCGGCCGGAACCGTGGCGTCCACGTCGACGGGACCCGCCGCGACCTGGACGTCCGGAGTCCCCTGGGTGCGGATCACGGCCCGGGCCGTGTTCTGGGTGAGCCGCCAGATGCTCGCCTGTGCCTGCTGGTTGACCTGGGTCAGGCCGGGCGTGGCGTTCAGCGTGTCGGCGAGGGCAGCGGGCACGGGCTTCTGCACGACGACGAACTGGACGCCGAAGCCCGCCAGTTCGCCGGACTGGTCGCCGCCGGAGCCGGACACCAGGTCGCCGACCGTCCTGGCCAGGGCGGTCGACGGCCCCGCCGCGTTCGCGGTCTCCGCGCTGCCGACGGTCGGGCCGGCCCCGCGGACCAGCTGGTAGGAGACCACCTGGCCCTGGTCGCCGATGCGCAGCACCAGCGTGCGGGTCTGGTCCACGGTCCCGGCCTGCTGGGCGATGAACGCCGGGACGAGCTGGCCGTCGCCGTTCCGCAGCGGACCGGCCGCACCGCGCACCAGCCACCAGCCGGCCGCGGCGACCGGCGCGACCGCGGCCGCGAACAGCACCAGGGCCGCAACCGGCTGGCGCCAGCCGAAGTTGATGGCCGCGACGCGCTCCCGCGCGCCGTCGGCGCCGATCGAGGCGGCCGTGAGCAGGGCGATGCCCGCCAGCAGCGTGGTCGGCCCGGCCCACACCGCGACCGGGCTCTGGCCCGGTCCGGGGGTGACGGTCGCGGTCCCGGCGAGTGCGGTGCCCAGCAGGCCGATCGCGGCCGCGCCCCAGGCGGCGACGACGGCCCGGCGTCGGTCGGCGCGCAGCAGCGCCGCCAGCGCGGCCAGCGG
>NZ_JBHSQJ010000082.1:11864-122165 GCF_042658505.1 Streptacidiphilus monticola
GCCGCCAGCGCGGCCAGCGGGATGCCGACGACGAGCACGCCGGGGACCACGCCGCTGCCGCCCGGGCTGAGCAGCAGCAGGCCGAGCGGCGTGGCGGCGGGGCCGACCGCGCCGGGGATGCCCGCCTCGAGCAGCAGCCGTCCGGGGTGCAGCAGCAGCCCCAGCGACCAGGGCGCCAGCACCAGCAGCGGGACCAGCACGATCACGGCGCAGCGCGGCCCCAACTGCCGCAGCGCGCCGAGTCCTTGGCCGAAGGCGCCGCCACGCAGGTAGGCCGCGGCCAGTGCGCCGGCCGCCAGCAGCAGGCCGAGCACCCAGGCCAGCGGCACGAAGGCGGTGCCGATGGTCAGCAGCAGCGCCGCGACCCACGCGCTGCGCCAGCCGGGCCGACCGCCGCGTGCCGCGGTCTCGGTGCGGATGCCGAGGCCGACCGCGATCGCCGCGGCCCGGGCCAGCGGCGGCAGCAGCACGGCGAGGACGGCGGTGCCGAGCCGGCCCTGGGCGATCGCCCCGGTCGCGGCGGGCAGGAAGGCGTAGCAGGCGGCGGCCCAGGCGCGGACCAGCCGGGAGTCGATCAGCGGGCGGGACACCAGGTAGGCGGAGACGCCCGCGAGCGGGACGGCGAGCAGCAGGACCAGCTGGACGGCGAGCGCGGGGCTGCCGAAGGCCAGGCTGGAGAGCGCCGCGAGGATGCCGAGGTAGGGCGGGGCGCCGTTCCCGGAACCGGTGCTGACGGTCTGCCAGGTGCTCGCGTACTGGGACCACAGGTCGGTCGCGCCGTCCGGGGTCGGCAGCAGGGCGCCGCCGTAGAGCTGACCGCCGCCGAGCAGGCCGCGGCAGGCGACGAGGGTGAGCGCGAGCAGCGCGGCGAAGAGCACCGGCGCGGGCCTGCGGGCGATCCGGCGCAGCATGGCGAACTGCTCGACCTCGAGGAACTCGTTGTCCTCGTCCACCGGCCCGGACTCGACCGCGCCGTGGCGGCTGGAGAACGCCTCCCCCGCGCGGTTCCCGCCGAGTTCGGCGATCAGGTTCTCCACCGTCTGCCGCGCGCTTGCGCCCGGTGCGGGGAAGAGGCTGCGGTCGTCGAGCGCGTCGTGGCTGCGGGTGTGCCGGCGCCGGGCTCGGCCGGCCAGCACCAGCGGCAGCCGCAGCAGCACGTGGCCGAGGCCGGAGATCTCGTCGACGGCCAGGCCGCCCTGCTTGCCCAGCAGGTAGCCGAGGGTACGCAGCAGGGTGCTGAGCACGACCCGCAGCATCACGTAGGGCAGCAGCAGGGCACGGGAGTTGACGAGCAGCGTGTGCACCGCGCCGGCCTTGTCGATCCGGTGCGGGCGGTCGGAGCGGGTGACGTCGATGGGCCGCCGCTCACGGCTGGCGGCCTCGGCGTGGCGGAGCACGGCGTCCGGAGCGACGACGGTGCGGTGCCCGGCGGCGGCGACGCGCCAGCACAGGTCCACGTCGTCGCGCATCAGCGGCAGTGCCTTGTCGAAGCCGCCGAGCTGCTCGAAGACGTCGCGGCGGATGAGCATGCCAGCGCTGGAGACGGCGAGGACCGGGCGCACCTGGTCGCGCTGACCCTGGTCCTGCTCGCGGCGGTCGAGGCCGGTCCAGCGCTTGCCGCTGCGGGCGATGGAGACGCCGACCTCGAGCAGCTGCCTGCGGTCGTACCAGCTGCGGATCTTGGGACCGACGACGGCGGCGGTGGGGGTGGACTCGGCGATCTGCAGCAGCTTGCGCAGCGCGTCCGGCGCGGGCTCGCAGTCGTCGTGGAGCAGCCAGAGCCACTCGACGGGTTCGGTGGAGCCACCGGCCAGCAGCTGGTCCGCGGCGAGCTCGTCGTGGTGGCCGAGCGGGTCGCCGAATTGGTCGTGTCCGGTGGACTGGCTCGGGTCGAGCGGGTCGTAGCCGCCGCCGTGGATGGCGTAGGGCAGGTCCTCCGGGCGCAGCGCCGGGAGTTGACGGACCGTCTCGTTGACGGCCGCGCCGAAGCCGGTGCGCCGCCCGAAGTCCAGGACGTTCTCCGCGCCGAGCGACTCGGCGAGCAGGCGGGGCGTGGCGTCGGTGGAGCCCGTGTCCGCGGCGACGATCCGCTGTGCGGGCCGGTCCTGACTCAGCAGGCCCCGCAGCGCCTGCGGCAGCCAGCGCGCTCCGTCATGGGCCACGAGCACCGCTGTGACGAGGTGCCGCGGATAGGCGGGCGGCCGTCCGGCGGACGGGTACCCGGGCTGGTGGCTGTGGACAGTCATCGCGTGTGCGGACCCCGGTTCGCTGGGTGTCGGTTCCCGGCCACGCGGCGAGGCGTGCTCCGGTTCGGCGGACCACCCTAACGGGTACCGGTGTGGGCGATGTGCCCCGGCGGGCAGAAACGGTTCACTGACCCTCCGTCAGGGGCGTGCCACCGACGGAGGAAGCGCGTCACTGAGGGTTCACGCCCCCTGCCGGGGGCGGCGCAACGTCACTGAGGGTTCACGCCCCCTGCTGGGGGGCGGCGCAACGTTTCGGCAGGAGGGCGACGGGGACCGGCCCGGCTTCAGACCACGCTCTTCTTGAGGCGCCGGCGCTCGCGCTCCGACAGGCCGCCCCAGATTCCGAACCGCTCGTCGTTGGCCAGGGCGTACTCGAGGCACTCGGTACGGACCTCGCAGGCCAGGCAGACCTTCTTCGCCTCGCGGGTGGAGCCGCCCTTCTCCGGGAAGAAGGACTCGGGATCGGTCTGGGCGCACAGGGCGCGTTCCTGCCAGCCAAGCTCTTCCTCGGTGTCCTCACCGATCATCAACTCAAAGAGCTCGCTCATCAGTGCGCCTCCTGCCCCTCTGTTCTTTCATCCCCGTGAGGAGCGGTCCGTACCCGGTGCTCCTCGTGATGCGTCCGTTATCCAAAGCGACGAATGGACACGGGTGAAATTACAAGTGCGCTCTTCTCCCCCAGTCAAGCCGTGGTCTGGTATTGCCCCCGGGATTCACTCCCTGGAACCACACGGTCACCATAAGTGTGCAAATCCGGACAAACCGGCACCCCGCCTCTGAGCAGCGAAGAGACCGCTGCGCCTTGTCATCACTGGGCGGCAGGCGGCATCTGACGCACCCTCCGGCCCCGTGCACGAAATGCACCGGACGCGGGCGCCGAAACCCCTCGTACGCATTGACGATCCGTCAGCGCAAAGCGTTCCGGGGCAACCGGAAATAGCGACGCGGATCACAGCGGGATCACGGTGAGGCAACGGCCGGCGGCTTCAGCCCTGCTGCGCCGCGGGGCCGCGTCGACCTCCGTCGAAGCGCGACCTGCCCGGCCTGACGCCCCCTCAAACCAGGGGGGTGATTTTTCCGCCGATCAGGTGAGATGAGGCACTTGGGACAGGCGCAGGTTGACACACGCCCCGGTGACACGGTCTGCTTGGCCCCATGTCAGAGCACCGCGCCGCCACCACGAGCCTCCACGGGGGGCTCCGTCGTGCCGCCAGCGCGCTCTGTTGCTGCTGTTGTCGCTGACGCCGCCCTTCCCGCAGCCGAGCGCCATCGAGCGCCGACCGGTCCGGGCCGCCTCCGCGAGAGTCCGCGCCAGCCCGCCCCGGTCCTGCCCAGTGCCGGACTCCCAGCAGCCCCAAGGAACTTCGCCCCGTGTCCTCGACCTCCGCCTACCCGGACGGACTCAGCGACGTCAGCATCGCCGGCGACCCGCTCGCCTGGCCCCACCTCGCGCCCGCCCCGGTTCCGCACCCGACCACCGTCGGCGGCTTCGCCGCGCTCGCCCGCCGCGTTGCCGCGGACCGCGAGCGCTGGGCGCCCCTGGTCCGCTACGACGCGCTGACCCGCTGGTACGCGCGGCTGGAGACCGGCCCGGGCTACGAGGTCTGGCTGCTCAGCTGGCTGCCCGGCCAGGGCAGCGGCGGCCACGACCACGGCCGCTCCTCCGGTGTACTCACCGTGCTGGAAGGCACTCTGACGGAGCGTTCGCTGACGCCCGGCGCGGGCAGCGTGGAGCGTGAGCTGAGCCCCGGCGCCCAGCGCGTCTTCGCCCCCGGCTACCTGCACGAGGTGGTCAACACCTCGCTGGAGCCGGCGGTCAGCCTGCATGTCTACTCGCCCGGCCTCACCGAGATGAACCCCTACGGCACCGGCTGGCCCCTGCGCGCCACCCGCCCCTCCGTCAGGTCGCGGTGACCCCCGGGCCGCTGGGGGCTGCGAGGATGGCCCCATGCGCATCACGGTACTGGCCGGAGGAATCGGCGGAGCGCGCTTTCTGCGCGGACTGAAGGCGGCGGCCCCGGACGCCGAGATCACGGTCGTCGGCAACACCGGCGACGACATCCATCTGTTCGGGCTGAAGGTCTGCCCGGACCTGGACACCCTGATGTACACCCTCGGCGGCGGCATCCACGAGGAGCAGGGCTGGGGCAGGGCCGAGGAGACCTGGTCCGTCAAGGGCGAGTTGGCCGCCTACGGGGTCGGCCCGAGCTGGTTCGGGCTCGGCGACAAGGACTTCGCCACGCACATCGTGCGCACCCAGATGCTCGCCGCCGGCTACCCCCTCAGCGCGGTCACCGAGGCGCTGTGCGACCGCTGGCAACCGGGCGTGCGGCTGCTGCCGATGACCGACGACCGGGTCGAGACCCACGTCGTGATCGACGACCCGGACAGCGGCGAGCGCCGGGCGGTGCACTTCCAGGAGTACTGGGTGAAGCTGCACGCCGCCGTGGACGCGCACGCGATCGTGCCGGTGGGCGCGGACGGCGCCAAGCCGGGACCCGGAGTCGTCGAGGCGATCCGCGAGGCCGATGTGGTCCTCCTCCCGCCGTCCAACCCGATCGTCAGCGTCGGCACCATCCTGGCCGTCCCCGGCGTGCGGGAGGCCGTCGTCGCGACGACGGCGCCGGTCGTCGGGCTCTCGCCGATCATCGGTGGTGCGCCGGTGCGGGGCATGGCGGACAAGGTGCTGGAGGCCGTGGGCGTGGAGACCAGCGCGGCGGCCGTCGCGCTGCACTACGGCGCGAGGGCCGCGGACCGGAGCGGCGCGGGCCGGGCCCCGGCGGAGCGCCCGGCCGGGGTGCTGGACGGCTGGCTGGTGGACAGCTCCGACGCGGCCGCGGTACCGGCCGTCGAAGCGGCGGGCATCTCCTGCCGGGCGGTGCCGCTGTGGATGACGGACACCGAGGCCACCGCCGCGATGGCCCGCGCGGCGCTGGCGCTCGCCGAGGAGGTGCGCGCGAAGTGACGGGGCGTCGAACCGCCTTCGAGGTCCGGGGCGTACCGGGGCTCCCCGAGGTCGGATCCGGCGACGATCTGGCCGCGCTGCTGCTGGCGGCCGAACCGGAGCTGGCCGACGGGGACATCCTGCTGGTCACCTCGAAGGTGGTGAGCAAGGCCGAGGGCCGCGTCGTCCGGGCGGCGGACCGTGAGGCCGCGATCGACGCGGAGACGGTGCGCGTGGTCGCCCGCCGCGGCCGGACCCGGATCGTGGAGAACCGCCAGGGGCTGGTGATGGCGGCGGCGGGGGTGGACGCGTCCAACACTCCGTCAGGAACCGTGCTGCTCCTGCCCGAGGACCCCGACGCGTCGGCGCGGGCGCTGCGCAAGCGGCTGCGGGAGCTGACCGGACTGCGGCTGGCCGTCGTCGTCACCGACACCTTCGGCCGCCCCTGGCGGAACGGCCTCACCGACGTGGCCATCGGCGCCGCGGGCCTGGACGTGCTGGAGGACCACCGGGGCCGCCGGGACAGCCACGGCAACGAACTGGCGCTGACCGTGACCGCCACGGCCGACGAGCTGGCCGCGGCGGCGGACCTCGCCAAGGGCAAGGCCACCGGGACGCCGGTCGCCGTCGTCCGCGGCCTGGGCCACCTGGTCCGCGACGAGGACGGCGAGGGCATCCGCCCGATGATCCGCTCCGCGGCGGACGACATGTTCCGGCTCGGCACCTCGGAGGCGGTGCGGGAGGCGGTCTCCCTGCGGCGCACGGTACGGGAGTTCACCGACGAGCCGGTCGACGGCGCGGCGGTGCGGCGCGCGGTCGCCGCGGCGGTCACCGCCCCCGCCCCGCACCACACGACGCCCTGGCGCTTCGTCCTGGTCGAGTCCGCGGCCGCGCGCACGGAGCTGCTGGACGCCATGCTGGCCGCCTGGCGGCGGGACCTGCGGGAGCTGGACGGCTGGGACGAGGAGCGGATCGCCCGCCGGACCCGACGCGGCGACGTGCTGCGCAACGCCCCGTACCTGGTGGTGCCCTGCCTGGTGACGGAGGGCTCGCACGACTACCCCGACGCCCGGCGGGCGGCGGCGGAGCGCGAGATGTTCGTGGTGGCGCTGGGCGCGGCGGTGGAGAACCTGCTCGTCACCCTGGCCGGTGAGGGGCTGGGCTCGGCGTGGGTGTCGTCCACGATGTTCTGCCGGGACGTGGTGCGCACCGCGCTCGATCTGCCGGGCGACTGGGACCCCATGGGCGCGGTCGCCGTCGGCCGCCCCCGCCACGACGCGCCACCCCGCCCGCCGCGCGACCCCGAGGCCTTCATCGCCGTGCGGTAGGCGTGTCCTCGGGCGCGGGGCCGAGGACAGGTGCGGCGCCACCATGCCACCTGCCCCCGCCAGGAAGGCAGGCCGCGGTTGCGTCGGCCCGCCGGGGCTGCGGGCTCGCCTGCCCCAGGGCGGCGGCGCGCCGTGGCGCGGACGGCCGACGGCCCAGCACCTGACCGCCCGTCAGAACCTGCTGATGTCCAGGGGGGCGTAGCGGGGTGCACGGCGAGGAGCCGCGCCGGAGGAGAGAAGGATCAGCCGGCAGGCACGGTAGCGGTGGGGGCGGTAGGGCTCCAGCAGCTCCAGCATCTGCTCGTCGTCACTGCGCTCCCGCCCCGCCAGCGCCCAGCCGACGCTGTTGGGAAGATGCAGGTCCCCCACCGAGACCGCGTCGGTGTCGCCGTTGCTGCGCTGCAGCGTCTCCGCCGCCGTCCACAGCCCGATGCCCGGCACGGAGGTGAGGCGGGCAACGGCCTCCGCGGGCGGGAGGACTGACGCCTGCTCAAGTCGCGGAGCGAGCCGCGCGGCACGCACCACCGCCGCGGAGCGCTTGCCGTCCACCCCCGCGCGGTGCCATTCCCAGGAGGGGATGCGCGCCCAGTCCCGCGCCGCAGGGGGCGCGTGGAGGCCGCCGTGCACCGGCGTGCCGTACCGCACCACCAGCTCGCGCCACGCGCGGTACGCCTCCCCTGTGGTGACGCGCTGCTCCAGGATCGCCGGGACCAGACTCTCCATCACCAGCCCGGTCCGGCCGATGCGCAGGCCCGCGTGGCGCCGGTGCGCGTCCCGCAGCAGCCGGCTGCCACCGGGGTCGAACGCCGACGGATCGTCCTGGGCGCCCAGCAGGTCGGGCACCCGGTCCAGCAGCCAGTCCCCGCCGTCGCCCCAGGCCGTGGCATGCACCGACCCCTCCGCGGGGCGCGCCGCGAGGCGGACCACGCCGACGCCGGCCGGGGTCCGTGACGCACGCCACACCGCCCCGTCGCGGGTGCGCCGGAAGCACGGGTCGAGCCCGCCGCGCCGGAGATGACCGACCGTCAGGCCCAGGTCCAGCGGGCCCGCAGGCCGCCAGACACGCTCACGCGCCGCAGTCGCCGCACCCGTCCCAGACACCCACCCACCATAGGGGGTTCCGTGACGGAGGGGAGCACGTAGGCTTGGCGGCACCATGAGCCAGACTTCCTTCAGCGGCGCAGCCACTCCCGCCGATCTGCTGCGCTCCCTCCTCGACGCCGATCCCGCCCGACCGCTGATCACGTATTACGACGACGCGACCGGCGAGAGAGTCGAGCTCTCGGTCAAGACCTTCGACAACTGGGTCGCCAAGACCGCCAACCTGCTCCAGGACGAGCTGGCCGCCGACCCGGACGACCGGGTCGCGCTGCTGCTGCCGGCGCACTGGCAGACGGCGATCTGGCTGTTCGCCTGCTGGTCCGTCGGCGTCCTCACGGTCCCGGCCGGGGACCCCGCGAAGGCTCAGCTGGTCGTCAGCGGCCCGGACACCCTGGAGGCGGCGCAGGAGTGCCCGGGGCAGCGCGTGGCCCTGGCCCTGCGCCCCCTCGGCGGGCGCTTCCCGCAGCCGCTGCCGGACGGCTTCCTCGACTACGCCGTCGAGGTCCCCGCCCAGGGTGACCGCTTCGTGCCGTGGGCCCCGGTGGATCCCGAGCGCCCGGCGCTGGAGATCGACGGGGAGGTGCTCTCCGGCTCACACACCGTCAGTCTCGCGGCGGAGCAGGCCAAGCAGCTCGGCCTGACGGCCGAGGACCGGGTGCTCAGCACGCTGTCCTTCGACAGCTGGGACGGCCTGGCCGGCGGCCTGCTCGCACCTCTGGCGGTGGGCGGGTCGGTGGTGCTGTGCCGCAACAGCGAGAACCTCACGCCCGAAGCCCTCGACGCGCGGATCGCCTCGGAGCACGTCACCCGCACGCTGGGCTGACCCCGGCCCCGGCAGGGGCGCGAGGGACTGCGCGAGCAGCACACCACTCGGGGAGGTCCGTCCTGCAGTCAGGGTCGGACCTCCTTGAGTGGTGGGCTGGTCGCGCAGTCCCTCGCGCCCCTGCCGGGGCCGGGCGTCGGTTGCAGCCTCGCCCCCTGGCGTCGGTTGCAGCCTCGCGCCCCTGGCGGGGGCGGGTAGGGTGGCGCAGTTGCTGTACGGAACGGGAGCGGGCACGTGGGCACAAGGGGTCGGGGGCGGCGGAGGGCGCCTGCCCGTGGCGGGCCCTGGCTGGGCGCGGCCGCGGCCTTCCTGCTCGTGGCCGTCGCCGTCTTCGCGTACTTCGTCGTGCGCGGCGACCGGCACAGCAGCGCCGCCGAACCCGCGTCACCCACACCGGTGGGCAGCGCGTCCCGCGCCTGCACACCGACGGCGGCGACGACGCCCCGGGCGACTCCCCTCCCCCGGGCCGACGCCTTCGCCGCCGGAGGCAAGCACGCGGCCCCCATCGACGTCCGCGTCACCGTGCTGAACGGCAGCGGGACCTTCGGGCAGGCCGAGTCCGTGCTCAGCTGGCTGCAGAACGACCGGCACTTCCTCCGGGCCAGCAACGGCGGACCCGCCGCGCACACCCAGGCGGCGACCAGTCTCGTCTACGCGCCGGTCCACGTGGACCAGGCGCGCACGCTCGTCGCCGCACTGGGGCTGCCGGAGTCGGCGCTGCACGCCACCGGCAAGGACCGGAGCGCCACCGGGCGCATGGTGCTGACGCTGGGTCAGGACTTCCACGGGATAGGCAAGCCCTTCGCGGCCCCTGTCCCCACGGCTTCGGTCGGGACGGGCTGCGGAGGGTCGTAGCCCGTCCGGTCCGTTCCCGTCGAAGGCAGTCCCCGCCGATGACCCCTCGTCAGTTCCCCCAGCGCACCCCCCAGTCCAGCCATCCGCACCGACCGCGCCGACCGCGACGGGTGCGGCGGGCACGACCGCTGGCGCGCCGCCTCGGCTGGGCGGCGCTCGCCCTCGTCCTGGTCGTCGCCGGCGGGGCCTGGGCCTACGTCGCCCATCTGGACGGCAACATCCGCCACGGCGCGCTCAGCTTCGGCGACCAGGGCGCGGAGTCCGTGGACGCCTTCGGGCACCGGCCGTTGAACATCCTGCTCATCGGCTCGGACAGCCGGGACAGCGCCGAGGACGTCGCCCTGGGCGGCGCCCGGAACACCGCGGGCGGCCCGGTGCACGCCGACGTGGAGATGCTGCTGCACGTCTCCGCGGACCGCAGCAACGCCTCGCTGATCAGCATTCCGCGGGACACCATGGTGGACATCCCGGCCTGCACCGACCCGGCGACCGGGAGGACGTACCCCGCGACCCCGCACTCGCAGATCACCAACAGCCTGTCCCACGGCGGGCCCGGCTGCACCGTGTGGACCTGGCACCAGCTGACGGGCATTCACATCGACCACTACATGGTGGTGGACTTCGCCGGAGTGGTGCGGATGGCCGACGCCGTCGGCGGGGTGCCGGTGTGCACCACGGGCAACGTGTACGACCCGTACTCGCACCTGCGGCTGACCGCCGGCGAGCACGTCGTCAAGGGCGTGCAGGCGCTGGAGTGGCTGCGCACCCGGCACGGTTTCGGCGACGGCAGCGACCTGTACCGGACGCAGACCCAGCACATGTACCTGACCTCGCTGCTGCGCCGGCTGCGCTCGGCCGGGACGCTCACCGACCCCGGCAAGCTGTTCGGTCTCGCCGACGCCGCCACCAGGGCGCTCACCGTGGACGACGGACTGGACAGCGTCGGCAGGCTGATCGGGCTGGCCAAGGAGCTGCGCGGGATCGACCCGGAGCGGGTGACGACGGTGACCATGCCCTATGCCGCGGACCCGGCGAACCCCCGGGCCTGGGTGGTGCCCATGCCCGGCGACGCCGAGCGGCTGTTCGCGATGGTCCGCGGTGACGTGCCGCTGGACTCCTTCGGCAGGACGGCCGCCGGCTCCTCGACCGCCGCGGCCTCTCCCTCGCCTGCGGCGACGGTGGACCCGGCAGCAGTCCGGGTCACCGTGCAGAACGGCAGCGGAGTGGCGGGCCGGGCCGCGGCGGTGACGCTGAGCCTGCGTCAACTCGGCTTCGCCCACGCCGGGAACGGGGGGAACGCGGCCGTACGGCAGCGGACGACGACGCTCGACTACGCGCCCGGCGACCGGAGCCGGGCCGCGGCGCTGGCAGCGGCGCTGCACCTGCCCGCCACCGCGCTGCGGGCGACCGCGTCGGCCGGGCGGCCGCTGCTGGTCGTCGGCGCGGACTGGCCGCAGGGGTCCGTCTTCCCCCAGACCGCGCCCCCCTCGGCGGGCGCGGTTCCGACGACGGCCGCCCGGCAGAGCGGCGCGGAGCGGAAGTGCGCGAAGGTGAACCCGGTCTACGCCTGGTGAACGCGCGGACCGTGCCGTCGCGGCGCGGTCGGAGTCCCTCGACGGAACGACGCTTGACGGCCCGTCACTTCGCGGTGCTGGCGATGACCTTCCTCGCCAGCGACCGCGGGCTGGTCAGGAAGCCCCAGCCCCAGGACATGTGCATGGTGGCCAGGGCGACCGGCAGTTGGGCGCGGGCGCGCAGGGAGAGGCCGCGGCCCTCCTTGAGCGAGCCGAGCAGGATGGCGGCGACGTATCCACCGGGCAGCACCAGGGCGACCGGGCTCAGCGCCACGCCGGCGACGGTGCCCAGGGTGACGGCGGCCAGCGCGGCCGGCGGGGCCAGGTAGCGCAGGTTCACCGAGCCGCGGTGGTAGCGGGTGACCACCCGGCGCCAGCGCCCGTAGTCCTTGTACTGCTTGGCGAGTGCCCGGACGCTGGGCCGGGGCCGGTAGGTGACCTTCAGCTCGGGGGTGAACCAGATCAGCCCGCCCTCCTGCCGGATCCGGTAGTTGAGCTCCCAGTCCTGCGCCCGGATGAACTCCTCGTTGTAGCCGCCCTGCCGCTCCAGCACCTCGCGCCGGAACACGCCGAGGTACACGGTGTCGGCCGGCCCGGCCTCACCGCCGGTGTGGAAGGCGGCGTTGCCGACGCCGATCCGGGAGGTCATCGCGGCGGCGACTGCCTTCTCCCACTCGGTCTCGCCCTCGGCGTGCATGATGCCGCCGACGTTGGCGGCGCCGCGCTCCTCCAGCAGCCGTACGGCCGTGGCGATGTAACCCGGCGTCAGCAGGCCGTGCCCGTCCACCCGGACCACGACCGGGAAGCGCGAGCCCTTGATCGCGGCGTTCAGCGCGGCCGGTGTGCGACCGCTGGGGTTGGGCACGGTGTGCACCTGGCGGGAGGTCCCGGCGGTCTCCTCGACCAGCGCGGCGGCGATCTCGTCGGTGCGGTCCGTGGACGGGCCGAGCGCGATCACCACCTCCAACTCCCCGGCGTACTCCTGGTCGAGGATCCGCTCCACGGCGGTGCGCAGATGCCGCTCCTCGTTGAGCACGGGCATGATCACGGAGACGGCGGGCAGGGAGGTTGCGTCCATAGTGCAGCCAACCGTACCGCCGGGCTCCGGCTCCGGCCCAACCCCACTCGGGAGGGGGTTACGGCCCCGGCGCGCGATTCACCGCAAAGAGTTGCAAGCGCGACACCCCGAGCGCGTTGCCCGGAGGCCGGGCGGCCCGGGCCTACGATCCGACTGATGCCGCCGTCCATGCCCTCCCCTCGTCCCGCTCCACGGCCCCGCCCACGACCGGCCGCCCGGCCCCGCCCGCGTCGGACGCGCCGCTGGGGGATGTGGACCGCCGGGGCGCTGTCCGGAGCCTTGCTCGCCACCAGCGGCGTGGGTTGGGCCGTCGTCAACGGGGTGGGCGACTCGCTCGGACGGGTGGACGCCTTCCGCGGGCTGACGAACCGTCCGGCTGACGACGCGTCACAGAACTTCCTGGTGGTCGGCACCGACGACCGCGAGGGCGTGCCCCCGGCGACGCTGCGGGCCCTGCACGCCGGCGGCGAGTCCTGCCACTGCACCGACACGATGATGCTGGTACACCTGTCCGCCGACGGCGGCAGCGCGAGCGTGGTCAGCATCCCCCGGGACAGCTACCTGCCGATCCCCGGCCACGGCATGGGCAAGATCAACGCGGCCTACGGCATGGGCGGCGCCCCGCTCACCGTGGCCACGGTGGAGCAGGCGACGGGGCTGCGGATCGACCACTACCTGCAGCTGAACTTCCTGAGCTTCATCAGCACGGTGGACGCGCTCGGCGGCGTGCCGGTGTGCACCAACCGGCCGCTGCACGACCCGAAGTCGGGGCTGGACCTGCCTGCAGGAACGACACTCCTGAACGGCGCGGAGGCGCTGCGCTACGTCCGGGCCCGGTACGTGGACCCGACGGCGGACCTGGGCCGGATGCAGCGGCAGCAGAAGTTCGTGGCCCAGGTGATCCAGCAGGCGACGAGCAGCGGGACGCTGCTCAACCCGGTGAAGCTCGAGCGGGTGATGTCCTCGGTGCTGGCCTCGGTCAAGGTGGACGAAGGGCTCGACACGTCGGACCTGGTGCAGTTGGCCGGACGACTGAAGGACCTGCGGCCGTCGTCGGCGTCGTTCGCGACGGTGCCGCTGTCGAATCTCAACTACCAGGTGCCGGGGTGGGGTTCGACGGTGCTGTGGGACCAGGCGAAGGCCCGGGCCCTCTTCCTGGCACTGAAGGCCGACCGCCCGCTGACCGGGGCCGCGGCCCCGGCCCCCCGCGCGACGGCGGCGGGCACGACGGCGGCGTCAGGGGTGCCTGCTGCGCAGGTACGGGTCCAGGTGCTCAACGGGACCGGCGTCGGCGGACTGGGCGCCAAGGTCGACGGCGAGTTGCGGGCGCAGGGCTTCGCGACCACGGGGTTCGCCCGGAACGCCCCGGCGACACAGCGGACGGTGATCCGCTACGACCCGCGCTGGGACGTGTCCGTGCGGACACTGGGGGCGGCGTTCCCCAAGGCGGAGTTGGTGGGGGCTCCCGGACAGGGAGCCACCATGCAGGTGGTGCTGGGCGCGGACTACGCCGCCCCGGAAGCGTCCGCGAGCCCGCAGCCCGGCGGCGCGGTGAACGCCACCCGCGGCGATCAAGTCATCTGCCACTGAGCAACCCCGCAGGGGCCCTGGGGGCGCGGGGGGCACCTCCCGCCGTGGGGGTACCCCCGGCCGAAGGCTGGGGAAGGTGGGGGATCCCCGCGTCCCTGGCGGCTGCGCCGCTTGAGAACGGCAACCCCCGTGCTACAAAACGGCTACAGGATTCCGATATGACCGTATTGTCCATCGCACCGTCGGGAAGTGCGGGCATGCTCTGAGGCATGAGCAGCGCACAGCCTGGCTTCCACGACTGGGAGACCCACACCCGACCCATGCCGGGGCAGGCCGAGCCGCCCCTGCCGCCGGAGCTGAACCCGCGGGGGCGGAGCTCCGCTGCGCCCCTCCCCACCCAGCCCCGACCGCCGCGTTCCGGAGGACCGGGCGGACCCGGCGGGGACGGCGGGCAGGGGGGCTACAGCTCCGGGACGGTCGGCGGGGGTCCCCGCCGCCCGCGCTGGTCGCGCAAGCGGAAGATCCGCTTCACCGCCACCGTGCTCGTGGTCACGCTGCTCGCCGTCGGCGTCGGCAGCTGGTTCTGGGCCGACTCCAAGCTGAACCACGCGGATGTGCTGCAGGACTACGCGGGCCGCCCGGCCGCCGGGAAGGGCACCAACTGGCTCATCGTGGGTTCGGACAGCCGCCAGGGGCTCACCAAGCAGGACGAGCAGAGCCTGCACACCGGCGCCGCCGCCGGCGCCCGGACCGACTCGATGATGATCCTGCACATCGGCGACCACGGCGACACGCTGATGAGCATTCCGCGCGACTCCTACGTCACCATCCCGGCCTGGACCGACAGCCACGGCAAGCAGCACCACGCGTCCAAGCACAAGATCAACGCCGCCTACGCCTTCGGCGACGGTCCGCTGCTGGTGAAGACCATCGAGTACAACACCGGCCTGCACATCGACCACTACGCCGAGATCGGCTTCGCCGGCTTCGTCAACGTCGTCAACGACCTGGGCGGCGTGGACCTGTGCCTGGACAAGGCGATCAAGGACAAGGCCTCGGGCGCGGACCTGAAGGCGGGCTGCCAGACGCTGAACGGGACCCAGGCGCTCGCCTTCGTCCGCGAGCGCCACCAGGAGGCCAGCCAGGACCTGGCCCGCATGCAGCACCAGCAGCAGTTCCTCAACGCGCTCGCCAAGAAGGCCACCTCACCGGGCACCCTGCTCAACCCGTTCACGCTCTACCCCACGGTGGGCAGCGGCCTGGACATGCTGACGCTGGACAAGGACGCGGGGCTGACCGACCTGGCGTCGATGTTCTTCGCGATGAAGAGCACCAAGGGCGGCGACGGGAAGACCATCACCGTGCCGATCTCCACCGCCAACTACCAGACCCCGGCCGACGGCGTCGCCGTGAAGTGGAACATGACCGAGGCGAAGCAGGTCTTCGACGCCTTCATCAACGACACCGCGGTGCCCAGCTTCAGCAACTGACGCCACATCACCGCAGGTCACCGGTTTGCCTCAGCCGGGTCGGCACCGCCCGCCGACCCGGCTCATGCTTGCTGCATGACCGAGCCGCCCCTGCCGCCGGACCTCTCCCCGCGCCGTCAGGCGACCGCGCTGCGGACCCGTCCCCGCCCGGCGTCCGGCCGGGCGCGGCGGCGCAGGTGGCCGCGGCGGCTCGGCCTGGCCCTGCTCGCCGTGGTCCTCGTGCTGGCGATGGTCCTGCTCGGCACCTGGATCTGGGCCGACGGGAAGATCCGCCGCACCGACGCGATCGCCGACTGGCCCGGGCGGCCCGCCCACGTCGCGGGGACGAACTGGCTGCTGGTCGGTTCGGACAGCCGTGCCGGCCTGACCCGGGCACAGCAGCGCGCCCTGCACGTCGGGTCCGACGCGGGCACCAACACCGACACGCTGATGGTCCTGCACAAGGGGGCGAACGGCCCGGTGCTGCTGAGCATCCCGCGCGACTCCTGGGTGACCGTGCCCGGCCACGGCCAGAGCAAGATCAACGCAGCGTTCGCCGAGGGCGGCCCGCAACTGCTGGTCCGCACCGTCGAGTCGGCGACCGGCATCCGCATCGACCACTACCTGGAGGTCGGCTTCAGCGGCGTGACCGACACCGTCGACGCCCTGGGTGGGGTCCGCATGTGCCTGGGCTCGGCGGTCAGGGACAGCCGGTCCGGCGCGGACCTGTCGGCCGGCTGCCAGAAGCTGACCGGCCGTCAGGCGCTCGCCCTGGTCCGCACCCGCTACTCGCTGCCCGACTCCGACCTGAGCCGGATCGGCAACCAGCAGCAGTTCCTGCACGCGCTGGCGGACACGGTGGTCGCCCCCGGCGTCCTGGCCGACCCCTTCCGGCTCTACCCGTTCCTGAACGCCGCCCTCGACTCCGTGACGGTGGACCGGAGTTCGGGTCTGTGGACGCTGGCGCAGTGCGCCCGGCAACTGCAGCAGGCGTCGGGCGGCAAGGGGAAAAGCCTCACCGTCCCGCTGGCGACGCAGGACTACGCGACGCCGACGGGGCAGTCCGCCGTGCTCTGGTCCGACGCGGCGAAGACGCTCTTCACGGAGATCCGGCAGGACCGCCCGGTGGGCTGAGCGGCCGGCTGACGGACCCTCACTCCTCGGCCGCGCGGCGGATCAGCGGGTTGGAGCCGATGGAGTTGGCCACCGCGAAGCTGACCGAGCCGGAGCGGTAGCGGTCGTCGGACCATTCGATCGGGCGGCCGGCGTGCGTGGTGGTGACCCGGCGGATCCGCAGCAGCGGGCTGCCCCGGCGCACCCCGAGCAGCCGGGCGTCCTGGCTGCCGGCCGCCACGGCGTCGATGACGTGCTCGCCGTGGGCGAAGATCACGCCGGTGGCGTCGTAGAGGCCCTGGACCACCGACTCGCAGTCGGCGGGCAGGCTCTCCACCGCGGAGGCCATCCACTCCGGGTACACGTTGCGTTCCAGCAGCACCAGTTCACCGTCCAGGCCGCGGACCCGGAGCACCTGCAGGACCTCGTCGCCCTGCTCGATCTGCAGCCGGGAGGCGTCTTCGGCGGTGGCCGGGCGACGGAACTGCTCCAGCACGCGGCCGCTGGCCTGCTGGCCCATGGCCCGCGCCCACTGCGCGAAGCTGCGCAGCTCGGCGAAGCTCTGGCTGCGCCGGTTGCCCAGCACCACCCGGCGGGCGCCCTGGCGAGAGCCGATCCGGCCCTCGGCGGCCAGCGCCGAGACCGCCTGCCGCACGGTGCCGCGCGAGACGCCGTAGCGGGTCGCCAGCTCGGTCTCGGCGGGCAGGGTGCCGCCGATGCGGTAGTCGCCGCGGTCTATCGCCTGGCGCAGCTCGTCGGCGATCTCCTCGTGCCTTGCCGCCAACTGGGGCTCCCGGAACTGTGGTTGCGGAGGGCGCGGCCCCGCCGGACAGGTGCGGCGGACCTCTGACGCCGTGATCGTAGCGTTACCCCGGCCGGTCATGAACAGGCCGTCCACGCAAGGGAGTCGGGGCCGGGGAAGCCGCCGGGAAACGGCCGTCGCGCGGCAATTCCCCGTTCACCGTCGCGTCACCGTACTCGGGCGTACTGACACTCGACTTGTTCGGACAAGTGATCAACCTTCGCGTCCCGGCAGGTCCTCACCCGACGCTGACGCCTCCTCAGGAGACCATCGTGACCTCCACCCGTGCCCGGGCCGCCGCCGTAGCCGGCTGCCTGGTCGCCTCCGTGCTGACCCTCTCCGCCTGTGGCTCTGCCGCCTCCACCAGCACCGGTTCGTCCTCGGACGCGAAGAAGGCCTCCACCGCGACCTCCGCCCAGGACTTCGGCGGCATGGACGCCCTGATCGCGGCCGCGAAGAAGGAGGGCACCCTCAACGCGATCACCCTCCCGCGCGACTGGGCCAACTACGGCGCGCTGATGGACGGCTTCACCAAGAAGTACGGCATCAAGATCAACGACGAGAACCCCGAGGGCTCCAGCCAGGACGAGATCAACGCGATCACCACCCGCAAGGGCCAGGACCGCGCCCCCGACGTCGTCGACATCGGCTCCTCCTTCGCCATCGACGGCGCCAAGAGCGGCATCTTCGCCCCCTACAAGGTGGCCACCTTCTCCTCCATCCCGTCCGGCTTCGCCGAGCCGACCGGCCTGTGGGCGCACGACTACGGCGGCTACATCTCCATCGGCTGCAACGCGTCCAAGGTGAAGGAGTGCCCCAAGTCCTTCGCCGACCTGCTCAAGCCCGAGTACAAGGGCATGGTCGCGCTGAACGGCGACCCGACCCAGGCCAACGCCGCCTTCTCCGCCGTCTACGCCGCCGCCATCGCCAACGGCGGTTCGCTGGACGACATCCAGCCCGGCCTCGACTTCTTCGGCAAGCTGAAGAAGGCCGGCAACTTCAACCCGGTCCAGGCCAAGCAGTCCACGGTCGAGTCCGGCGAGACCCCGATCACCATCGACTGGGACTACCTCAACTCCGGCTACGCCGCCGAGTTCCAGTCCAAGGGCATCAACTGGCAGGTCAACGTTCCGAGCGACGGCCAGTACGCCAACTACTACAACCAGGCCATCAACAAGTGGGCCCCGCACCCGGCCGCCGCCCGGCTGTGGGAGGAGTACCTCTACTCCACCGAGGGCCAGAACCTGTTCATGGGCGGCTTCGCCCGTCCCGTCGAGTTCGACGCCATGAAGACCGCGGGCACACTGGACACCGGCGCAGCCGCCAAGCTGGCCGCCGTGTCCGGCACCCCGCAGCTGGCCACCCCGGACCAGCTGACCAAGGCCAAGGCCGTCGTCGCCGCCGGCTGGCAGAAGGCCATCGCCGGGTGAGCACCGCCGTCCGGGCGCCCCGCGTCCGCCGCCGCCCCCAGGGGGCGGCGGCGGGCCGGCTCGCCGTCCTCCCGCTGCTCCTCTTCGTCGCCGTCGCCTTCGGGCTGCCCACCCTGGCCGTGGCCTGGGGCGCGTTCAGCACCTACAACCCCGGCGAGCCGAGCCGCTTCACCACCGGCAACCTGACCGCTTCGCTGCAGGGCGGCTACCTGCAGGCGCTCCTGGGCAGCGTGAAGCTGTCCGCCCTCTCCGCCCTGATCGGCGTGGTCGCCGGGCTGCTGCTCGCGCAGGCGGTGGTGACCTCCCGGTTCACCCTGCTGCGGCACGCGGTGCTGAGCGCCTCCGGCGTGCTGGCGAACTTCGGCGGCGTGCCGCTCGCCTTCATGTTCATCACCACCCTGGGCAATGCCGGCGTGCTGACCCAGCGGCTGCACCTGGACCGCTCCGGCTGGAGCCTCTACTCCTTCAGCGGCCTGACCCTCGTCTACCTGTACTTCCTGGTCCCGCTGATGGTGCTGAGCGTCGTCCCGGCCCTCGACGGCCTGCGCCGCCAGTGGCGCGAGGCCGCGCAGAACAACGGGGCCACCACCTGGCAGTACTGGCGGCACGTCGCCCTTCCGGTGCTTGCGCCCTCGCTCCTCGGCGGCTTCGTGCTGCTCTTCGGCTCCGCCTTCGCGGCCTACGCCACCGCGGCCGCCATGGTCGGCGCCACCGTGCCGCTGATCACCCTGCAGATCGCGGTCGCCCTGAGCGGCAACGTCTCCGCCGACGCCACCAACGTGGCCCTGGCCATGAGCCTCGACATGGTGGTCGTCGCCGCCCTGGTGATGGCCGTGTACCTGCCCCTGCAACGCCGGAGCGCCCGATGGCTGGTCTGACCCTCCCCACCACGTCTGACGCGGTGTCAAAGCCCGGCCAGGCACGGCGCGGCGGCCGGATCCGGTACGGCCGGGGCTCCGTACTGCTGCTGGCCGCGGTGTACTTCGCGGTGCCGGTGCTCTGCGCGCTGTGGTTCACCGTGGACCCGGGCGGCAAGGGCTTCTCCTTCGACGCCTACGCCAAGATCTTCTCTGTGCCGGACCTGTGGCCCGCGCTCCGGCTCTCGCTGCTGCTCACGGCCGCCACCGTGCTGCTGGTCTACCTGCTGCTGGTCCCCGCCGTGGTCGCCGTCCGGCTGGGCGGCCCCCGGCTGCGCGCCGTCGTCGAACTCACCTGCACCCTGCCGCTGGTGGTGCCGGTGATCGCGCTGACGGCGGGCATCAGCTCGCTGCTGCGCTGGGGCAACGACAACCTCGCGCCCACGCCGTTCTTCCGCACCTTCGTGCTGCTGCAGAACGAGAACTTCCCGGTGGTGCTGCTGCTCGCCTACGTGGTGATGGCGCTGCCGCTGGCCTACCGCACCCTCGACGCCGGGATGCGGGCCCTGGACGTGCGCACGCTGCTGGAGGCCGCGCAGAACAACGGCGCGAGCCGGGCGCGGGCCGTCGTCACCGTCATCCTGCCCAACCTGCGCGGCGCGCTGCTGAACACCGCGTTCCTCACCCTGGCCCTGGTGCTGGGCGAGTTCACCACCGCATCGATCCTCGGTTACGTGCCCTTCGCGGTGTGGATCGTCAACGGCAACGCCGCCGGACAGGGCGCGGTCACGGTGGCCGTGTCGATGGTCAGCCTGCTGCTCACCTGGCTCGTGCTCCTCGTCCTCTCCGTCGGCTCCGCCCGCCGCACCCACACCCAGACCCACTGAGGCCCCGTCATGACCGTTGATTCCGCCGTTCCTTCCGTCGCCGCCCCGGCCGCCGAGGCGGGCGCCACCGTCGAGTTCCGCGGCCTGCGCCGGGCCTTCGGCGCGACCACCGCGCTCGACGGTCTCGACCTGACCGTGCACCCCGGCGAGCTGCTGGCCCTGCTCGGCCCCTCGGGCTGCGGCAAGACCACCGCCCTGCGCATGCTGGCCGGCTTCGAGACCCCGGACGCTGGCGAGGTGCTGGTCGACGGCGAGGACGTCACCCGCATCCCGGCGCACCGGCGCGACGCCGGCATGGTGTTCCAGTCCTACAGCCTCTTCCCGCACCTCAACGCGCGGGACAACGTCGCCTTCGGGCTGCGCATGCGCAAGGTCGGCACGGCCGAACGCCGGGCCCGGGCACAGGAGTTGCTGGAACTCGTCGGCCTGCCGGGACACGGCGACCGCTACCCGCACCAGCTGTCCGGCGGTCAGCAGCAGCGCATCGCACTGGCGCGCGCCCTGGCGCTGCGTCCCCGGGTGCTGCTGCTGGACGAGCCGCTGTCGGCCCTGGACGCCAAGGTCCGGCTGACGCTCCGCGACGAGATCCGGCGGTTGCAGCAGGAACTGGGCCTTACCACGCTCTTCGTGACGCACGATCAGGAGGAGGCGCTGTCCCTGGCGGACCGGGTGGCGGTGATGCACGCCGGCCGCCTGGAGCAGGTCGCCTCCCCGGCCGAGCTGTACGCCCGCCCGGCGACGGCCTTCGTGGCGGAGTTCGTCGGCACGATGAACCGGGTGCGCGGGACCGTGGCCCAGGACGGGACGACGGTGGAGGTGCTGGGCGTCCGGCTCCCCGTGGACGGCACGACCGCGCTGCGGGGCGAGGCGGACGTACTGGTGCGCCCCGAGAACGTGCGCCTCGCGGCTGACGGGAGCGCCACCGTGACCGGCACCACCTTCCTGGGCGCCGCCACCCGGCTGACCGTCCGGCTCCCGGACGGCACACTGGTCAAGGCCGACCTCCCCACCCACGAGGCCGCGGCCTTCCCGGCGGGGACGGGCGTCACGGTGTCCTTCCCGGACCGCCCGGTGCTCGTCGACAGCGTCAAGGACCACTGACCCCCCGCTGATCCCCGATCCTCCGGTTCCCCTGAGTGCGATCCCCGAGTGCAAAGGCAGCTCCTTGCAGAAAGAACTCCACGCGGTCCTCTTCGACATGGACGGGACGCTCGTCGACACCGAGGGACTGTGGTGGCAGGCCGTCGAGGAGGAGGCGCGGAAGCTCGGCCTGCGGCTCGGCGAGGCCGACGTGCCGTACGTGCTGGGCCGGGCGGTCGAGGACAGCGCCGCGCACCTCGCCGAGCGCGCGGGCGGCAGGACCGGGGCGGACCGGCTCTGCGCCGCGCTCGAGCGCCGTTTCGCGGAACTGGTGCGGCATCAGGTCGTCCCGCTGCCGGGCGCTTTGGAGCTGCTGGACGCGCTGGACGCCGCCGGGGTGCCCACCGCCCTGGTCTCGGCCTCGTCGCGGCCCGTCGTGGACACCGTCCTCGACGCGCTGGGCCGGCGCCGGTTCGCCGCTTCCTTCGCCGCCGGGGAGACCCCCGAGACCAAGCCCGCTCCCGACCCCTACCGGGCCGCCGTCGCCGCGCTCGGGGCGGACCCGGGCCGGTGCGTGGCCGTCGAGGACACCCCCACCGGCGTCGCCTCCGCCGAGGCCGCGGGCTGCGCCGTCGTCGCGGTCCCCTCGGTGGCCGAGATCCCCGCAGCGCCGCGCCGCACCGTCGTCCGCAGCCTGCTCGACGTGGACCTCGACCTGCTGCTCGGCCTGGTACCGGCCGCGGGTTAGCGTGGGCGACCGTGGCGTACCTCTATCTCGCTCTCGCGATCTCCTCGGAGATCTGCGCGACCGTCTCGCTCAAGTTCGCCGAAGGCTTCACCAGGCCGGTGCCGAGCGCCGTCGTGGTGCTCGGCTACCTGGCCTCCTTCGCGATGCTGGGGCAGGCCCTCAAACAGGTTCCGGTGAGCAGCGCCTACGCCATCTGGTCCGGGGTGGGCACTGCGGTCGTCGCCGCCATCGGGTTCCTCTTCCTCTCGGAGACGGTGAACACCTGGAAGCTGCTCGGCATCCTGCTCATCATCGTCGGCGTGGTCGTGCTCAATCTCGGCGGCAGCACGCACTGACGGGCCGTTAGGATCCCCGCGTGACTGAGGAGTCGGGGGAATCCGGGATCACGGAGAAGCGGGTCAGCTGGGCGGAGCTGCTGTTCGACCTCGTCTTCGTGCTCTGCGTGACGCAGGTGTCGGCGCTGCTCCACGCCCACCACGACTGGCGCGGGCTGCTGCACGCGTTCGTGGTGCTCGTGCCCGTCTACTGGACCTGGGTGGGCACCAGCGTGCTCGCGGACATCACCGACACTGAGACGCCCCGGGGCCGCCTCGGCATCTTCGCCATCGGTCTGACCGGGCTGTTCCTGGCTCTGGCGCTGCCGCAGGCCTACGGCTCCCGCGGCCTGCTGTTCGGTGCCGCCTACCTGGCGGCCCGGTGGCTGCTGGCCGCACAGATCAAGCTCGGCGAGGGCACCCTGGTCGGTCCGATGGGCGTCGGCGCCTTCCTGACCGGTCCGCTGCTGCTGGCCGGCGGCCTGGTCGACGGCTGGCCGCGGACCGCCCTCTGGGGCGTTGCCGCGGCCGCGGACCTGGCCACCCCGCTGGCCGTGCGGCGGAAACTGCTGCACATTCCGTTCCACCCGCAGCACCTGCCTGAGCGGTTCGGCCTGTTCCTGATCATCGCACTGGGCGAGACGCTGGTGTCGATCGGCATTCCTGTCGCCTCGTCAGCCCGCGTGACGGCAGCGGAGCTGGTGGCCGTGACGCTGGCCTACGTGCTGGTCTGCGCGCTGTGGTGGGTCTACTTCCACTACGCCGCCGACGCGATGCGGCACGCCATGCGGACGGCGGCGGTGCCGACGGACATCGTGCGGCAGGTGCTGTCCTACGGGCATCTTTCCCTGGTGACCGGCGTGATCGGGGTGGCCGCCGGGATCTCCGCGGCGGTCACGCACCCGGACCGGCTGCTGGGCGTGCAGACGGCGATCCTGCTGTTCGGCGGCACGGCGCTGTATCTGGCGACCTTCGAGTACACGCGCTATCGGATGTTCCGCCTCCACTCGACGACCCGGCTGGCCGGCGCGGCGGGAGTGGCCGTCGCCGCCCCCCTCGCCGCGGTGCTGCCCTCGGCCGGCTGCCTGGCCCTGATGGCGGCGCTGGTCGTCGCCCTCAACATCTGGGAGTTCCATCGCGTCCGCGCCCAGCAGGGGGCACGGGGGACCGCGTGATCAGCCCACCGCTGAGGAAGGGTCGACCCTGATTGCAGGACGAACCTCCCTGGGTGCTGAGTTGCTCGCGCCGGGGGCACCTTGCCCGATGGGTGGGGGACCCCGCACCCCCTGCCGGTTGGGACTGCCTTCCGCGCCCCCGCGACCTCCTAGCTAGTAGCCGTTGAGGGCGAGCGCCCCGCTCGCCGCGCCGATGGCGATGTGAGGGTGGGCCTTCGGGTCAAGCCACTTGAGCAGCGCGCTCATCGAGTTCGCGGGGACGGAGACGCAACCCGCCGTCGCGCCATGCCCGTTGACGTGCAGGAAGATCCCCGCTCCCCTCCCCTTCACGGGCTTGGCGTAGTTGAAGCCGATCAGCACCGCCCGCGCGTACTGCACCGGAGACGCCGCCAGCCGCTCCGACTCGCTCGCCCGGCAGTCCCGGGGCAGGGGGTCGACCCACCGGTTGTACTCCTTCGCGGGGGCGTCCTCGCACCACCACGTGGTCCGCGTCGGGCGGCGGTAGGGCATGCGCGTCCCCGCCGGAGGCGCGCTGTCGCCGAAGGCGAAGGGCAGGTCGAACAGGCCCGTGGGCGTCGTGTACGTGTTCATCCGCCGCTGCGTCCCGGCGACCAGCCCGCGGGCGCCCACACGGCCGGCCGCCTGACCCATGAGCACCCAGCGGCGGCGGCTGGTCGAGTACGTCCACCACTGGACCAGCGCGGTGGTCGCCCGCGCCGACGCCGCCCGTACCGTGATCAGCTGCGTGCCGCCGCCCGTCGCGCGCATCGCCGCCGGATCCGCGCCCGTCGCCGCCTGCGCCTCCGACGGCGCCGCGACGGCCGGCGCTCCCAGCGCCAGCACGGCCGCCAGCGCAGCCCGTCGTATCCCGCGCATGCCGCGCATGCCGCCTCCCACAGCTGACTCCCCTTCAGCAGCCCACCCCCGCAAGGGATGTGGCACATCCTCGATGAAGAGACGCCCCGACGCAGCCCCTTCGTCGCTTGTGGGATGCTCCAAAGCCTTCAACAGTCTGTTGACCCCCATCCCGGCGACTCCTACGTTTCCCTCAGGCGAAACGGAGTTACCGCACTGCGGAAACGACGGCTCGTCCCGTTCGCCGCGGGACGCGCACGCGCCTGTGCAGCGCACGTCCCTGTTCACAGGCCCGTCCCCCTGCTGACCAGGCCCCTCTCCAACTCCCCTGCGCACCAGGAGGAATCAGAGTGGCTTCCCCTGCGACCACGTCCGCCCCGAGCTCCGCCTCCGAACGGCAGCCCGTCCACCCGGTGGACGAACTGCTGCCCCCACCCAAGCTGCTGGCCTACGGCCTGCAGCACGTCGCCGCCATGTACGCCGGAGTCGTCGCCCCGCCGCTGATCGTCGGCACCGCCGTCGGACTGCGCGGGGCCGAGCTGACCCTGCTGATCGGCGCGGCGCTGCTCACCTCCGGCCTGGCCACGCTGCTGCAGACGCTCGGCGTCTGGCGGATCGGCGCCCGGCTGCCCTTCGTCAACGGGATCTCCTTCGCCGGCGTCGCGCCCATGCTGGCGATCGCCAAGCAGGCCCATCCCGGCCAGGCGCTGCCCACGGTCTACGGGGCGGTCCTGGTCGCCGGGGCCGCGGCCTTCCTCGCCGCACCGTGGTTCTGCAAGCTCAACCGGTTCTTCCCACCCGTCGTCAGCGGCACGGTGATCACCCTGATCGGCCTCTCCCTGCTGCCGGTGGCCGCCAACTGGGCCCAGGGCGGCACGCCGGGCGCCCACGGCTACGGCTCCGTCGGCAACCTCGGGCTTGCGGGGTTCACGCTGGCAGCGGTGCTCGTACTGAACCGCTGGCTGACCGGCTTCCTGGCCAGCATCGCGGTGCTGCTCGGCCTGGTGCTGGGCACGCTGGTCGCGATCCCGCTCGGCCGGACCGACTTCTCCGCGCTGGGCTCGGTCCCGGTCTTCGCGGTGCCCTCCCCGTTCCACTTCGGCGCTCCCGTCTTCGCGGTGGGCGCGGTGATCTCCATGCTGATCGTGATGCTGGTCTCGATGACCGAGAGCACGGCGGACATGCTCGCCCTCGGGGAGATCGTCGAGCGGCCCGCCGACGAGCGGACCATCGAGGGCGGCCTCCGGGCGGACGGTGCGGCCACCGTGCTCGCCGCGGTCCTCAACGGCTTCGCCGCCAGCGCCTTCGCGCAGAACATCGGCCTGATCGCGCTGACCCGCGTGCGCAGCCGCTACGTCGTCGCGGTCAGCGGCGTGATCCTGGTGCTGCTCGGCCTGTTCCCGGTCGGCGGGGCGCTGATCAGCGTCGTGCCCCAGCCGGTCCTCGGCGGCGCGGGCCTGGCGCTCTTCGGCACGGTCGCCGCCAGCGGCGTGCGCACCCTGGCCCGGGCGGACCTCGGCAGCAACGGCAACCTGCTGACCGTGGCCGTCTCGCTGGGCCTCGGCGTGCTGCCCATCGCCTCGCCGACGATCTGGGACGCCTTCCCGCCGTTGGTCCGCACCGTGCTGGACTCGGGGATCAGCGCGGGGTGCCTGAGCGCCATCGTGCTGAACCTCTTCTTCAACCACCTGCCCGGGCGGGCAGCGGAACGGACGCTACGATCTGGCGCATGAGGATCACCGTCATCGGAACCGGCTACCTGGGCGCCACCCATGCGGCCTGCATGGCCGAGCTGGGCTACGAGGTGCTGGGTCTGGACATCGACCCGGAGAAGGTCGCGGCCCTCTCCGCCGGTCGGGTTCCGATGTTCGAGCCCGGCCTGGAGGAGCTGCTGACCCGGCACGTCTCCTCCGGCCGGCTCCGCTTCACCACCTCCTGGGAGGAGGCGGGCGCCTTCGGCGACGTGCACTTCGTCTGCACCAACACGCCGCAGCGCAAGGGCGAGTTCGCGGCGGACATGAGCTACTTCGACCGGGCCGTCGACCAGCTCGCTCCCGTGCTGCGCCCGGGAGCGGTGGTCGTCGGCAAGTCCACCGTCCCGGTGGGCAGCGCGGCCCGGATCGCCGAGCGCCTGACCGAGCTGGGCCCCGGCGACGTGGCGCTGGCCTGGAACCCGGAGTTCCTGCGCGAGGGCTACGCGGTCAAGGACACCCTCCACCCGGACCGCCTGGTGATCGGCGTCGCCGAGCCCGGAGGCCGGGCGGAGCAGACGCTCCGTCAGCTGTACGCCCCGCTGACCGAGGACGGCGTGCCGCTGGTGGTCACCGACTTCGCGACCGCGGAGCTGGTCAAGGCGGCGGCCAACTCGTTCCTGGCGACGAAGATCTCCTTCATCAACGCGATGGCGGAGGTCTGCGAGGCCGCGGGCGCGGACGTCGTGCAGCTGAGCGCGGCGCTCGCCTTCGACGAGCGGATCGGCGGCCGCTTCCTCAACGCCGGCCTCGGCTTCGGCGGCGGCTGCCTCCCGAAGGACATCCGCGCCTTCATGGCCCGGGCCGGCGAACTGGGCGCGGACCAGGCGCTCACCTTCCTGCGCGAGGTCGACTCCATCAACATGCGGCGGCGCTCGCGCATGGTCGAGCTGGCCCGTGAGCAGTGCGGCGGCGGCTTCCTCGGCCGCCGGGTGGCGGTGCTGGGAGCGGCCTTCAAGCCCAACACGGACGACGTGCGGGACTCGCCGGCGCTGAACGTCGCCGCGCAGATACAGCTGCAGGGCGCCCAGGTGACCGTCTACGACCCGAAGGCGATGGACAACGCGCGCAAGCAGTTCCCGTCGCTGACCTTCGCGGACTCGGTGCTGGAGGCGTGCGAAGGCGCCCATGTGGTGCTGCACCTGACGGAGTGGCAGGAGTTCCGCGAGCTCGACCCGGAGGCCGTCGGCTCGGTGGTCGCCTCCCGGCAGATCCTCGACGGCCGCAACATCCTCGACCCCGCGGTCTGGCGCACCGCGGGCTGGACCTACCGCGCCCTCGGCCGCCCCTGATCCCCGGGGGCGCCAGGACCCTGCGGGCCGCAGGGCCCTGAGAGTCGCTGGGGACCCCCGCCCGAAGGGTGGGGAGGAACTGTGCGAGCAACACACCGCTCGGGGAGCTCCGACCCCATCTGCGGGACGAACCTCCATGGTGGTGTGTTGCTCACGCCGGGGGCGCCTCCCGCCCGAAGGGTGGGGATCCTCCCACCCTTCGGGGGCCCGTAGGATGCCGGGCATGGTTGGGGACGCGGGCGTCAGATTCGCGCTGCTGGGCAGCGTGCGGGCGTGGCGCGCGGGCGCCGAACTCGCGCTCGGCTCTCCCGCGCAGCGGCTCCTCGCCGCCCTGCTCGTCGCGGAGGAGGGCCGACCGCTCAGCGGGGACGCCATCGTCGACCGCATGTGGGGCGAGCATCCGCCCGCGCGAGCGCGAGGCGCGCTGCGGACCTACGCCTCCCGGCTCCGCGCCGTCCTCGAACGGGACCGTACCCGTCCCGAACTCCTCGTCACCGTCGGGGACGGCTACGCCCTTCGCCTGCCGCCCGACGCCAGTGACCTGGGCCGCTTCCGCCAACTCGTCGCCGCCGCACGCAATGCGCCGACCCGTGAGGCGCACGAACTGCTGCGCGCGGCGGAGTCCCTCTGGAGCGGGCCCCCGCTCCACGGCTTGCCCGGGCCCTGGGCGGAACGCCGCCGCATCCTGCTGACGGACGACCGGTTGGCCGTCCGCGAGGCCCGCCTCGGGCACGACCTGGCCCTCGGCCGCCACGCCGAGGCCGCCGCGGAGCTGGAACCGCTCTGTGCCGAGCACCCCGTGCACGAGTCGCTGTGGGCGCTGCGCATCCGCGCGCTGCTGGGCTGTGGCCGTCCGCAGGAGGCCAAGCAGGCGTACACCGCCATCGAGGCCGAGCTGGACGAGCGCCTCGGCGTCGATCCCGGCCCCGCGCTGACCTCGCTGCGGGCGCAGTTGGACGCCGGCGCGGGGGGGGCCGTCCCCTCCGCGGCCGCCACCACCCCGGCGTCCGGACCTCCACCCGGACAACTCCCGGCCGACACCGCCGACTTCACCGGGCGGACCGAACTCGCCGACCGGCTCTGCCGCGAACTCGCGGCCCGGCCGGACGCCGTCCTGATCACCGGCGGTCCCGGCGTCGGGCGGACCGCACTGGCCGTCCACGTCGCGCACCGGCTGCGCGGGCACTTCCCCGACGGTCAGCTCCACGCCGACCTGCGCGCCTCGACGTGCTCCCCCGCCGACCCCGGCGAGATCCTGGCCGACCTGCTGCACGCCCTCGGCATCCCCCCGGCCGGTCTGCCGCCCTCCACCGCGGACCGCGCGGACCGCTTCCGGGCCGCACTCTCCGGGCGGCGGCTCCTGCTGCTGTTCGACGACGTCCGGGACGCGGAGCAACTGCGTCCGCTGCTTCCGCCGCCCGACGGGGCCTGCGCCGTGCTCGTCACCAGCGACTCGCGGACGCTGCTCCCCCGAGCGGTGCCGCTGGACCCGCTGACTCCCGACGAGTCGGTGCTGCTGCTGTCCCGCATCGCCGGCGCGGAGCGGATCGGCGCCGAACCCGCGGAGGCGGCCCGGCTGGCAGCCCTGTGCGGACATCTGCCGCTCGCGCTGCGCATCGCCGGAGGGCGGCTCGCCGCACGCCCGCAGTGGACCGTCGCCCACCTGGCCGCACGCCTCGACGCCCCCCGGCGCCGCCTGCCCGAACTCCGCCTCGGCCCCCTCTCCGTGGCGGAAGCCTTCGACCGGACCCTCCTCGGCCTGCCCCCTGAACAGGCCGCGGCGTTCCGGCAGTTGGCGTCCGCCCCGGTGGAGGACTTCACCCCGGCCGAGGCCGCGGGACTGCTGGCGGTCGACCGGCCCACCGCTCTGGCGCTGCTGCAAGCGCTCGCCGACCGCTCCCTGCTGGACTCACCCGCCCCGGACAGCTACCGCTGCCCCGAACTGCTTCGGCTCCATGCCGGCGGCCTCCCCTCCGCCGACGCGGCCGCCGACCCCCGCCGCACGTCCTAGGGCCCCCGCCCCGGACGCACCGCGGAGGTCCGGCCCCCCTGTCCCCCGTTACTTGTCCCCCGTTGCCTGTCCCCCGTCGGCCGCGTGCCACCCGGCCGGACGTGCGCCGTGACGACGCGTCAGTCCTGTGTGCGGACCCGGTCCGGGTCGACGGTGCCCCCCGTGCCCCCCGTGCCGGTGGTGTCCGTGGCGGTCGCCGCGTCCGTGGTCACGGCCACGGCCTCGGCCACAACGGCCGCGGCCTCGTCCTGGCTCGTCTCCCCCGAGGCGGCCGACGTCTGATCGCTCATGTCCCCGTTGCATCCCTTCCGAGTGAATCCCCCGTCGGCACCATCTTCCTGATGCCGCTCAACGTTCGATCAACGCCCCCGCCCCGGCCGAGCGGACCAGCGTCCGGACCGGCTCCGCCTCCGGTGCGTTGAGGCCCTCGAAGAGCCGCAGGGACTCCTCCAGGCAGATGCGCGCGCGGCCCTGCTCCCGGGTGGAGCGAAGCGCCAGTCCGGTCGCCCACAGCGCCAGCGCGCGGCAGTAGGGCGAGTCCGAGCCCGCCTGGGCGTCCAGTGCCTGTTCGCCCAGCAGCAGCGCGGCGCCGGAAGCGCCGAGCTCCGCCTGGGACAGCGCCATCCGGGCCAGGGTGAGCGCCACGTAGCCGCTCCGCCGCTGCGAGCGGTACAGCGTCAGCCCCGCCGCGAAGTGCTCCAGCGCCGCCTGGTGGTCGCCGGAGCCCGCCAGTGCGTTGCCCAACTGGTAGTGGGCATCGGCCAGGCAGTGGGCGTTGCCCGAGGCCCGCGCGGTGAGCAGGGACGCCTCCGCCACCCGCCGCGCCTCCTCGACCCGCCCGGCCGCCAGGTGTCCACGCGCGATGTTGCTCAACAGCCGTGCCTCGTCCGGGAGGTGGCCGAGCCGGGCGGCGAGCAGCCGGGCCCGCTCGAGATAGGCGAGGGCCTCCTCCGCCCGGTCCGACGCGGTCAGGGTGACGGCGAGCTCGCTGGCCACCGTGTACCGGATCTCCAGGTTCTCGTCCCGCTCCAACAGTCCCAGGGCGTGCCGCAGTTCGGCCTCGGCGCGGGCGTTCTCGCCGGCGAAGCCGTGCAGGAGCCCCTGCAGATAGCGCAGTCGGCCCTCGGCGGCGGTGTCCCGGTCCGCCACGGCGCGGCCGAGGGCCTGGTCCAGCAGGCGGCCCCAGCCCTGACCGGCAGACTCGTGCTCGAACAGCCAGATGCAGCCGATGAGCAGGTCCACCACCGCGTGCAGGGCCCGCGTGGGTGCCAGCCGCAGCGCCGAAGCCGCCGCCGCGAGGATGCCCGGCCGCTCGCCGCGCAACCAGGCCCACGCGGAGTCGTCGTCCGGGAAACCCTCCACCGGGGCGCCGGCCGGGACGTGCAGCCGCCAGGCCAGCTCCTCGTCGCCCGCGAGCGGACCCTGCGCGGCGCACACCCGGGCGAGCAGGAACTCCAGCAGCCGTTGCACCGCCTGCTCGCGCGCCTCGGCGCCGTCCGCCCGCTCCGCGTGCTGGCGGGCGAAGATCCGGACCAGGTCGTGGTAGCGGTAGCGGCCGATGGCCTCGGCCTCCAGCAGGCCGGTGTCCACGAGGGACTCCAGCAGCTCCTCGGCCTCGTCCTGGTCCGCCAGCCCGAGCAGCGCGGCGGCCGACGCGGTGGCGAAGCCGGGACCGTCAGGGACCGAGAGCAGGCGGAAGGCCCAGGCCTGACGCGGGGTCAACTGCCGGTAGCCCAGCTCGAAGCTGGCCTCCACCGCCAGGTCACCGACCCGCAGCTCGGCCAGTCGGCGCTGCTCGTCGCGCAGCCGGTCGAGCAGTGCCTCGACCGACCATCCGGGACGGGCCGCCAGCCGGGAGGCGACGATGCGGACCGCGAGCGGCAGCCGGGCGCAGGCCTCGACCAGCTCGCGCGCGGCCGGGCCCTCGCCCGCGATCCGGGCGAAGCCCGCGACCGCCGCGAGCAGGTCGAGCGCCTCCAGCTCGTCGGGCGCGGCCAGTTCGTCGAGCACCGCGCCGGGGATGCCGGCCAGCCGCACCCTGCTGGTCACCAGCACGGCACTGCCCGACGTACCCGGAATCAGCGGCAGCACCTGCGCCGCGTCCCGCGCGTTGTCGAGGAGCAGCAGCACCCTCCGGTCCGCCAGCCGCGACCGCAGCAGCGCCGAGCGCTGCTCGAGCGCGTCCGGCAACTGGTCGGCGGGGACGCCCAGAGCGAGCAGGAAGTCGCCCAGCAGCGCGGCGGGTTCGGCCGGGGCGGCGGAGACCCCGCCGAGGTCGGCGTAGAGCTGGCCGTCCGGGAAGGCGGTGCGCACGCGGTGGGCGACGTGCACGGCGAGCGTCGTCTTGCCGACGCCGCCGATGCCGGAGAGGCCGTGCACGGTGACCGCGGACCGCTCGTGCGCCGTGGACAGGGACCGCGCCAGCGCCTCGACGAGCTCCCGGCGGCCGGTGAAGTCCGGCACGTCCCTGGGCAGTTGCGCCGGGACGGGGACCGCCTCCGGCGCGCCGGCCGGGGCGTCGGCCGCGGGCTCCGCCGTCGCCGGCGTGCCGGCCAGCAGCTCGGGGTCGGCCCGCAGGATGCGCCGGTGCAGCTCGGCCAGTTCGGGGCCGGGCTCCACGCCCAGCTCCTCCACCAGCAGCCGCCGGGTGTCGGTGTACAGGCCCAGCGCCTCGGCCTGGCGTCCGCTCCGGTAGAGCGCCAGCATCAGCGCGGCGCGCGGACGTTCGCGCAGCGGGTGCTCGGCGACGACCGGACCGAGCAGGGCGAGCACCTGCGCGTCGCGGCCCAGCTCCAGTTCCGTCGCGGCCAGTTCCTCGACGACCGCCAGCCGGCCCTCGGCCAGCCGGGCGCGCTCACGCTCGGCGAACGGCCCCGGCACCCCCGCCAACGGCTCGCCGCCCCACAGGCCCAGGGCCCGGGTGAACAGCGCCGCCGCTCCTGGCCCGTCCCCGGCGGCCAGCGCCGCCGCGCCCTCGATCCTGAGCCTCTCGAACTCGCGGACGTCGAGGCGCAGCTGAGGCAGCCTCAGGGCGTAGCCGTCGCCCACCGACACCAGCAGGCTCTGCCGTCCGCGGCCCGCCGCGGCCGGGTCCAGCAGGGCGCGGAGCCGCGAGACGTAGGTGCGCACCGTGCCGACCGCCCGCGCGGGCGGCTGCTCACCCCAGAGGCCGTCCACCAGATCGTCCAGCGGGACCACCCGGCCGTCCGCGAGCAGCAGCCGGGAGAGCACAGCGCGCTGCTGCGGCGACCCCAGCTCCAGCGGCTGCCCACCGCGCCGCGCGGCGACCTCGCCCAGCAGGGCGAACTCCAGCCCCGGGTCCGCCGATCGGTCCGACTCGGCCATACGTCCTCCCCGTGATGCGGGGTTGGAGCGTAGCAGCCGCCTCCGACAGCGGCGGGGCCGCGGCGGAGCGCGGGCGGGACGCGCGTTGATCGGTTGTCCATCGCCGTCTGACAGGGTGGCCGCGGCGGCTGCGGGGAAAGCGGGCCGCTCCGTGCACTCGAACACTTCGGGGGAAGTGATCATGACCACCACCATCGTCCAACTGCCGGGCCAGCGAAGGCCCCTGGACCCGCCCCGGCCGGTGCAGCCGGCCGCCCCGGCGGCGCCGGCCGCTGCCACCGCTCCGGTCGTCGCCCTGCTCGGACCGGTCCGGGCCTGGTCCTCGGGCTGCCCGTTGCTGCCCGGGCCGCCGCGCCAGCAGGCGCTGCTGGCCATGCTCGCGCTCCACGCGGGCCAGGACGTCTCGGTGCCGGAACTGGTCGACGGCCTCTTCGGCACCGAGACCTACGACCAGGACGCCGGCGGCTGGAGCGCCGACCAGGTGCACTTCCACGCCGGCCGGGTCCGCGACCTGTTCCGCGGCACCGCCGAGGTGCACAGCCGGGGCGACGGCTACCTGCTCGACCTGGCCCCCACCCAGGTGGACGCCCTCGCCTTCGAGCGGCTCGTCGGGGACGCCGCCGCCTTCGCCCCCGCCGACCCGCAGTACGCCGACGCGCTGCTGGACCGGGCCTTCTCCCTGTGGAGGGCGACCCCGCTGCTCGGCGTCCCCGGCCCCTTCGCCCAGTGGGAGCGCGCCCGGCTGCACTCCCTGCACCGCGCGGCGACCTCCCTGCGCAACCGCCTGCGGCAGCGCTGAGCCGCCCCTGCCGGCCGGAATGCCCGCGGCCGGGCAGGGGTTGTTCGGTTCAGCACGGAAGCGAAGGAGCGGACATGTACGGGGACGGCGAGACGGTCCGGCGGATCCTGCAGGACTCGGGCGACACCTGGGCGGTGGTCGGCCTGTCCAACAACACCTCGCGTGCCGCCTACGGGGTGGCCCGGGTGCTCCAGCGCTACGGCAAACGCGTCGTCCCGGTGCACCCCAAGGCGGAGACCGTCCACGGCGAGCAGGGCTACGCCTCCCTCGCCGAGATCCCCTTCCCGGTCGACGTCGTCGACGTGTTCGTCAACTCGCGCCTCGCCGGCGCGGTCGCCGACGAGGCCGTCGCGGGGGGCGCAAAGGCCGTGTGGTTCCAGTTGGGCGTCGTGGACGAGGACGCCTACGCCCGCACCCGCGCGGCGGGACTGGACATGGTGATGGACCGCTGCCCCGCCATCGAGATCCCGCTGCTCGGCGACTGACGGGTGGCTAGGGTGTCCGCGTGCGACTGGACGCCATCGGCAAGCGGTACGGCCCGCGCGGACCGTGGGTGCTGCGGGACGTCAGCCTGGAGCTGACGCCCGGTCAACTGGTGCGCGCGGAGGGCGGCAACGGCAGCGGCAAGAGCACGCTGCTGCGCATCGTCGCCGGGGCGCAGGCCCCGACCCGGGGCCGGGTGCACCGGCTGCCCGCCCGGCGGGCGTACGTCCCGGAGCGCTTCCCCGGCGAACTGCCGCTCACCGCCCGGGACTACCTGCACCACCTGGGCCGGATCCGCGGCCTGCGCGGGCGGGCGGTGCACGCCCGCGCCGCGGAGCTGCTCGAGCGCTTCGGCGCGGCGGAGCACGCCGACCGGGCGCTGCCGGAACTGTCCAAGGGCACCTGCCAGAAGGTCGCCGTCGCCCAGGCCCTGCTCTCCGCCGTGGACCTGCTCGTCCTCGACGAGGCCTGGACGGGCCTCGACCGGTCCGCCCGGGCCGAGCTGGACACGGCCGTCGCGGAGTGCCTGGACGAAGGCGCCACCGTGGTCTTCGTCGACCACGACCCGGACCGGCTGGGCCGCTTCACCGCCGCGCGCTGGCGGGTGGAGCGCGGCGGCGTGCGGGAGAGCGCCGCCGCGGCGCCGACCCGGCGGATCGTCTTCCACGGCAGCGCGGACGGCCTGGTTGCCGTGCCCGGGGTGCTCGCGGTCGAGTCGCGCGGCCCGCGCGCGGTCGTCGTCACGGTGGAGTCCGCGCACTCGGACGCGGTGCTGCGGCATCTGCTGCGCGACCCCGACAACCAAGTGGAGTCGGTGCGATGACGCTTGCGCTGACGCGCTGTCAACTGGCCCTGCTGCTCGGCTCGCAGCGATGGCTGCCGCCGGTGCTGCTGTACGCGATCCTGCTCGGTGCGGGCTGGTTCGGCGGCCAGCAGCTCGGGGACTCCCTGGGCTGGTGCGCCGCGATGCTCGTCCCCGTCTGCGGCTGGATCACCCGTGCGGCGACCGGCATGGAACCCCCGGCCGCCCGTACCGTGCTCGCCGCCGTGGCCGGCCCGCGCCAGGTCCAACTGGCCTGCCTGGCGGTCGCCCTGGGCTTCGGTGCGGTGCTGGGTGCGGCGGGCGTCACGTTCGAGACGGCGGTGAGCGGGGGCGCCACTGCGCGGGTCCTCGCCGACGGCGCGACGGCGGTGCTGGTGGGAGTGCTCACCGGCACCGCGCTGGGCACACTCTGCGGACCCCCGCTGGTGCGCCGCGGCGGCTACGGCGTCCTGGCCCTGGCCGCGCTGTCGCTCGCCGCGATGGTGGCCCCGGTCTCCCCGCTGAACCAGGCGGTCCGCGCGGTCTTCACCTCCACGCACGCCCACACCACCCTCCCCACCACGCCGGCGGCCCTGGCCGCCCTCCTGCTCGCGGCATCGGCCGCCTTGTCCGCCCGAGCGGCCCGTTAGCACCACGCCGACGACAGACCCCGCCGACCACAGGGGGTGGCGGGCACGTCCCCGGCACGGGCCGCCGGCGCCCTCGGGCCGAAGTCCGCGGCATGCCCAGGACCGAAGGCCGGGCAGCACGGACCGGCCCCGCAGGGGAACTCCGTTCCCTGCGGAGGCGATGCCGCGCGCAGGGAGCGCGGCCGTGCGCGGATCGCAAGCCAGCAACGGGGCACCCCCGCGCCGAAGGCCGAGCCCGCCCGACGCCGAAGCCGGGCCCGGAGGCCGGGCGGGATGGACGCGCCCCGGGGGTGCTCCGCTCCACCGGCGAAGGCGGCGCCGGACCGGGACCGAAAGCCGGGCCCGCCCGGGGCCGAAAGCCGGGCAGAAAGGACGCGCCCCGGGCGGGGGTCCCCCGCTCCACCGGCGAAGGCGGCGCCGGACCAGGGCCCCACCCGGACCGAAAACCGAGGCCTGCCCGAGGCCGAAGGCCGGGCAGAAAGGACGCGCCCCGGGCGGGGGGGTGCTCCGGTACGCGCGGAAGTGGCACTCTGCGCAGCGGTGTCCCACGCGCCCGCGCCGAAAGCCGGCAGGCGGCGCACCTGGGGCGGGGCGTTCCCCTTCCGCTGCGGGCGTCACCGCTCACGCCGGAGCGAGGCCGGGCGGGACGGCACGCCGGCCGAGGGGGTCGCGCCGAAGCGCGCAGGCGCTCCGGGCCGGCCTCCCTCGGGGGGCGTCCCCCGGCAGGGCCCGCGGCGCCCGCACCGGGCGTCAGAGCGTGGCCAGGCTCGGGGGGAGGTTCACCAGGGCGCGGGAGACATCCTCCGCGTCGCGGAGGACGCGGACCGCGTTCTGCCAGGTCAGCTTGGCCAGGTCGGCGGGCGACCAGTGCCGCCGCAGCAACTCCTCGACCAGGTTGGGATATCCGGCCACGTCGTCCAGGCCGGTCGGGGTGAACGCCGTGCCGTCGTAGTCGCCGCCGATGCCCACGTGGTCGATGCCGGCCACCTCGCGCATGTGGTCCAGGTGGTCCGCCACGGTCGCCGGCGTGGCCAGCGGACGCGGGTGGCCTGCCTCGAAGGCGCGCTGCACCTCCAGCCCGGCCGGGCTCAGGTCCAGGGGGTCGAAGCCGTGCTCGCGCATGTTCGCGTCCGCCGCCTGGGTCCAGGCGATCGCCTCGGGCAGGATGAACTTCGGCACGAACGTCGCCATCGCGACGCCGCCGTTCTCCCGAAGCGACTCCAGCACGTCGTCAGGGATGTTGCGCGGATGGTCGCACACCGCCCGTGACGAGGAGTGCGAGAAGACCACCGGCGCGCCGCTCACCCGGATGGCGTCGCGCATCACGTCGGCGGACACGTGGGAGAGGTCGACCAGCATGCCGAGCCGGTTCATCTCCCGCACCACGTCCTCGCCGAACGCGGAGAGCCCGCCCAGCTTCGGCTCGTCCGTCGCGGAGTCCGCCCACGGCACGTTGTCGTTGTGAGTGAGCGTCAGATACCGCACGCCGAGCGTGTACAGCGCCCGCAGCGTGGCCATCGAGCAGTCGATGGAGTGGCCGCCCTCCGCGCCCATCAGCGAGGCGATCCGGCCCTCCGCCCGCGCCGCCTCCATGTCGTCCGCCGTCAGGGCCAGCCGCAACTGATCGGGGTAGCGGGCCACCAGCCGGTGCACGCAGTCGATCTGCTCCAGCGTCGCGCTGACCGCGTGGTCCCCGGCCAGGGACGAGGGGACGTAGACCGACCAGAACTGCGCGCCGACGCCGCCCGCCCGCAGCCGGGCCAGGTCGGTGTGCAACACGCCGGTCTGGTCCGCCGCGAGGTCCAGCGCGTCGAGGTCGTAGCGGACCTGCTCGCGCAGTGCCCAGGGCAGGTCGTTGTGCCCGTCCACGACCGGCCACGCGGCCAGCAGTCGCCGCGCCTCGGCCCCGAAGTCCCGCTCCCCGCCGGTCACCTGACTCAGCTCCCGAAGCCGAAGGCGTTCTGGCCGGCCACCTTCGCCCGCAGCTTGCGGCCCTTCTCGGTGGCCTGCTGGTTCAGCTCCTGCTGGAACTCGCCCATCCGCTGGGCCAGATCCGCGTCGTACGCCGCCAGCACGCGCACCGCGAGCAGGCCCGCGTTGCGCGCACCGCCCACCGAGACGGTGGCCACCGGGACGCCGGCCGGCATCTGCACGATGGAGAGCAGCGAGTCCATCCCGTCCAGGTACTTGAGCGGCACCGGGACGCCGATCACCGGCAGTGTGGTGACCGAGGCGAGCATGCCCGGCAGGTGGGCCGCGCCGCCCGCGCCGGCGATGATCGCCTTGAGCCCGCGGCCCGCGGCCTGCTCACCGTAGGCGACCATCTCGCGGGGCATCCGGTGCGCGGAGACGACGTCCACCTCGTAGGGGACCTCGAACTCGTCCAGCGCCTGGGCGGCGGCCTCCATGACCGGCCAGTCGGAGTCGGAACCCATGACGATGCCGACCAGAGGCTGCTGCTCGCTCATTCGGTGATGTCCCCTCGCAGGTAGGCGGCCGCGTGGCGGGCGCGCTCGCGCACCTCGTCCAGGTCGTCGCCGAAGACTGTGACGTGGCCCACCTTACGGCCGGGCTTCACGTCCTTCCCGTACATGTGGATGCGCAGCCCGGGGTCGCGCGCCATGCAGTGCAGGAAGGCGTGGTACATGTCCGGGTAGTCGCCGCCGAGGACGTTGACCATGACCGTCCAGGGAGCACGCGGACGCGGGTCGCCCAGCGGCAGGTCCAGCACGGCGCGGACGTGGTTCTCGAACTGCGAGGTGACGGCCCCGTCGATGGACCAGTGGCCGGAGTTGTGCGGGCGCATGGCCAGCTCGTTGACCAGGATGCGACCGTCACGGGTCTCGAACAGCTCCACCGCCAGGTGGCCGGTGATCCCGAGCTCGCCCGCGATGCGCAGGGCCAACTGCTGGGCCTCGGCCGCGAGTTGGGGCGACAGGCCGGGGGCGGGCGCGATCACCTCGTGGCAGATTCCGTCCTTCTGCACGGACTCGACGACCGGGTAGGCCACGGCCTGCCCGTGCGGGGAGCGCACCACGTCGGCGGCCAGCTCGCGGGCGAAGTCCACCTTCTCCTCGGCCAGCACCGGCACCCCGGCGCGGAACGGCTCGGCCGCCTCGGCCTCGTCCCGCACCACCCAGACGCCCTTGCCGTCGTAGCCGCCGCGCACGGTCTTCAGCACCACCGGGTACCCGTCGCCCTCCGCGGCGAAGGCGGTCACGTCCGCCGGGTCGGCGACGATGCGGTGGCGCGGGCATGGGACGCCGAGGCTGTCCAGCTTCGCCCGCATCAGCCCCTTGTCCTGGGCGTAGACGAGCGCCTCCGGCCCGGGCCGGACCGCGACGCCCTCGGCCTCCAGGGCGCGCAGGTGCTCGGTGGGGACGTGCTCGTGGTCGAAGGTGACCACGGCGCAGCCCTCCGCGAAGGCGCGCAGCGTGTCCAGGTCCCGGTAGTCACCGAGGACCACGTCGTTCACCACCTGGGCCGCCGAGTCCTGCGCGGTGTCCGCGAGGAGCCGGAACCTGATGCCAAGCGGGATCGCCGCCTGGTGCGCCATGCGGGCCAGCTGCCCGCCGCCGATCATGCCGAGCCTGGGGAAAGTCACACGCAAAGGATAACGAGGGCCTTCTTCTCTCATCCGCGCAGGCCAGACCGGCACGGATGGCAAGCGCCCAGCGGGGCGCACCCGCTGGACGCCCGTTGTCCGCCGTACGGTCACCTGCGGACTTGCCTACTCGGGCTGTGACGCGAGTTACTAGCATTGTCGCTGGGCGAGCGCGAGCGCCGGACACCGGCTCCGCGACCCCGCCCCTGCACCGAGAGAGACGGACAGCTGCCATGAGCCCCACACCGCCACAGGCGTCAGCGCCTGCGTCCGGCGTGATCTCCCGGCTCGCGACCGAGGTCGCGAAGTTCGGGGTGGTCGGTCTGATCGGCGTCCTGGTCAATCTCGGTGCCTTCGCCGTGCTGCAGGACTTCATGCAGACCGGCCGCGCCAACGCGCTCTCGACGGCGATCTCGATCGCCACCAACTACGTGGGTTACCGGTACTGGGTCTACCGGGACGCCGACCGGAAGACCCGGACCCGGGAGATCTCGCTCTTCCTGGTGTTCAGCCTGATCGGTGCGGTGATCCAGGTCGGCGTGGTCTACGCGTCGAAGTACTGGCTCGGCCTCGACACCAAGCTCGAGCTGATGTTCGCGGCGGTGGCCGGCATCGGTCTGGCCACGGTGTTCCGCTTCATCGCGTACCGCACGTGGGTCTTCCGCATCCTGCCCGCGGAGCAGGCAGTGGAGGCGGCGGAGCAGATCCTCGCCAAGGAGAGCGCCAAGCAACCCGCCACGAAGCGGTAGCCGCCCGGCACCGCCCCACGAGAGGGCGTAGCCCTCAGGGGCGCGAGGATCTCCCACCCCGCGGGCGGGAGGTGCCGCCGGCGCAACCAGCCCGCCACTCGGGGAGGTTCGTCCCGCAGATAAGGGTCGGACCTCCCCGAGTGGTGTGTTGCTCGCGCAGTTCCTCGCGCCCCGAGGGTGCAACTGCAGGTCAGTCCACATGCCTCGCCAGGAAGAGGGCGAAGACAGGCGGCCGGAGGGAGAGCAGTTCCAGACGGCCGCCGTCCGCCTCGGCGAGGTCCCGGGCGACGGCGAGCCCGATGCCGGTCGAATTGTGGCCACTGACCGCCCGCTCGAAGACCCTCGCGCCCAGCTCGTCGGAGACGCCCTCGCCCTCGTCCTGGACCTCGATCACCACTCTCGTGTCCCGCACCCGCGTGCGGATCGTGACCGCACCGTCCCCGTGCATCAGCGAGTTCTCGATCAGGGCCGCCAGCACCTGGGCCACCGCTCCGGGCGTCCCCACCGCGAACAGCCCGGGCGGCCCCTCCAGGTACAGCACCCGCCCCGCGCGGCGCAGCGCCGGGCGCCACTCCTCCGCCTGCTGCTTGATGACCTCGTCCACGTCGAACGCGACCGCCGAGGCGTTGCGCGAGTCGCGGCTGTTGGTCAGGAGCCGCTGCACCACGTCCGTCAGCCGCTCGACCTGGGTGAGGGCGATCGCGGCCTCCTCCTTCACCGTGGCCGGGTCGTCCGTCTCCGCGATCTCCTCCAGGCGCATCGACAACGCCGTGAGCGGGGTGCGCAGTTGGTGCGAGGCGTCGGCCGCGAGGCGCCGCTCCGCCGTGAGCATCCGGCCGATGCGCTCCGCCGAGGCGTCCAGTACCTCGGCGATGCGGTCCAACTCGGCTGTCCCGTACCGGCGCTGACGGGGCCTCGGATCTCCGGACCCCAGGCGTTCCGCGGTCTGGGCCAGCTCGGTGAGCGGACGCGCCAGCCGACGCGACTGCCACACCGCCAGAGCCGCCGCCGCGGCGATCGTCGCCACCGCGACGCCCGCGAGCAGCAGCAGCATCCGCCGGATGTCACGGCTGACCGGTCCGCGGGACTCCTCCACGGTCACGGTCTCGCTGTGCGGCCCCTGCTCGACCGCCCGGACCGGGTCGCCGCCGTCCGGCGGGGTGCCCAGGGTGATCGGCGTCTGGCCGGGCAGGTGGATGACGGCGTACCGGCTCGCGTCGGTGCCGGTGAGCCCGGACAGCGCCTCGGCGTCGATGGGCTCCCCGGCCACGAGGCGGTTCTCGACGACGCCGAGCAGGTGCAGCGCCTCGGTGCGGACGGCGTTCTGCGCGCTGTTCTCGATGCTCTGCTTCTCCAGCAGCGCGAGCGGCACGCAGAACAGCACGACGACGACGAGCACGACGCCGAGCGTCGAGTTGATCAAGCGGCGCTTCACCGAGGTCCGTCAGCTCTTCTCGAAGCGGAAGCCGACCCCGCGCACGGTGGTGATGTACCGGGGGTTGGCCGCGTCGTCGCCGAGCTTCTTGCGCAGCCAGGAGATGTGCATGTCCAGGGTCTTCGTCGAGGTCCACCAGGTGGTGTCCCAGACCTCGCGCATGATCTGCTCCCGGGTCACCACCCGGCCGGCGTCCCGGACCAGGACGCGCAGCAGCTCGAACTCCTTGGCCGACAGCTGCATCTCCTCGTCACCGAGCCAGGCACGGTGCGAGTCCACGTCGATCTTGACGCCGTGCGCGCCGGTGGACAGGTCGGCGGTGCCGCGGCGGAGCAGCGCCCGGACCCGGGCCAGCAGCTCGGCCAGCCGGAAGGGCTTGGTGACGTAGTCGTCGGCGCCGGCGTCCAGGCCGACGACGGTGTCCACCTCGTCCGCACGCGCGGTGAGCACGAGCACCGGGAAGCTGTGGCCCTCGGCGCGCAGCCGGCGGCACACCTCGAGGCCGTCCATGCCGGGCAGGCCCAGGTCGAGCACCACCAGGTCCACGCCGCCTGCGGCGGAGGCGGTCTCCAGCGCGCTCGGGCCGTCCTCGCGCACCTCGACCTCGTACCCCTCCCGCCGCAGGGCGCGGGCCAGCGGTTCCGAGATGGCGGTGTCGTCCTCGGCCAGCAGTACGCGCGTCATAGGGCGATCGTAGTCCGGCCCTCGGGGCGAGAGCATCGTCACAGGGTCGACCTCGTCCGTGGTTCCTACCACTCCCCTACTTTCGCCGTTTTGGCTTCGAATGTGGTGCACTAGGCGGCATTGGACCAAAGATTCTGAGGTAGGCTGACCAATCGCGGCAAAATTCGCAGATCGTTCAAAATCGCACCAATGCGACAGTGCAACAAGATCGCTACAAATGGTGACCTATCGTTGAAGCCGTAACCGTGTCACCGTTGCGCGGCTCTCCCTCTCTCGTTCTCGCCACAGCCGCGCGACGCCGGACCGGGATGCCGCGCGGCACGCAAGCGAGGACTCACGATGCCGCCGATCCAGACCCAGCCGGTCGACCCGGCTCTGCTGCGGCCCGCCGGCTCCGCCCCGGGCAAGACCTTCTTCGGTCACCCGCGCGGCCTGGCGACGCTCTTCATGACGGAGATGTGGGAGCGCTTCAGCTTCTACGGCATGCGCGCCCTGCTGGTGCTCTACCTGGTCGCACCCGCCGCCAAGGGCGGTCTCGGCTTCGCCGCCGCGACCGGCGCCGCCATCTACTCCGTCTACAACGCCATGGTCTACCTGCTCGCCCTGCCGGGCGGCTGGATCAGTGACCGCTTCTGGGGTCCGCGCCGGACCGTGCTCATCGGCGGCACGATCATCATGATCGGCCACGCGCTGCTGGCCGTGCCGGTGGAGTTCTCCTTCTTCATCGGCCTGGGCGCGATCGCGCTCGGCTCCGGCCTGCTCAAGGCCAACATCTCGACGATGGTCGGCCACCTCTACCCGGACCGGAACGACCCGCGCCGGGACGGCGGCTTCACCATCTTCTACATGGGCATCAACCTCGGCGCCTTCGCGGCCCCGCTGGTGATCGGCACCGTCGGACAGAGCGTCAACTGGCACCTGGGCTTCGCCCTGGCCGCGGTCGGCATGGCGCTGGGCCTGGCCCAGTACGTCTTCGGCGGCCGCCATCTGAGCCCGAAGTCCTCGGTGGTGACCTCCCCGATCGGCCGCGCCGAGCGCAACGCCGTGCTGCGCAAGGCGGGCTTCTGGGCCGCCCTGGCCGTGGTCTTCTACGCCATCGTCGCGCTGACCGGCCACTACAGCATCAACTGGGTCATCTGGCCGCTGACGCTGGTGGGCCTGCTCATCCCGATCCTGGTCTTCGCCAGGATCAAGCGGGACAAGGACCTGAGCAAGGACGAGCAGGGCAAGATGTCCGGCTACATCTGGTTCTTCGTCGCCGCGGCCGTGTTCTGGATGATCTACGACCAGTCCGGCTCGACGCTGACCGTGTTCGCCGACGACCACACCGGCAGCTCGCTGTTCGGCTGGAACTTCCCGTCCAGCTGGTTCCAGTCGCTGAACCCGCTCTACATCATGGCGCTGGCCCCGGTCGTCGCCTGGCTCTGGGTCTGGCTGGACCGCCGCCGGAAGAACCCGAGCACCGCGGTCAAGTTCGGCCTCGGCCTGGTGCTGATCGCGCTGTCCTTCGGCGTGATGATGCTGGCGATGGCCGCGGCGTCCGGCGGCGCCCGGGTCACCCCGCTCTGGCTGGCGGTGGTCTACCTGGTCCAGACGGTCGGCGAGTTGACGCTGTCCCCGGTCGGACTGTCCGTCACCACCAAGCTGGCGCCCGCCAAGTACGCCAGCCAGATGATGGGCATCTGGTTCCTCGCCGTCACCGCCGGCGACTGCGTGGCGGCCGTGCTGCAGCAGTTCATGGGCGACGCCTTCCTCAGCACCACGGCCTTCGCCATCCAGGGCGTGGCCGCGCTGGTGGCCGGCCTCGGCGTGGTCATGTACCGCAAGCGGGTGCGCGGGCTCATGGGCGACGTCCACTAGCCGCTCCGCAGCAGGCGGTTGTCCACAGGGGCACGGGTTCTCCCGTGCCCCTGTGGCGTGTCCGGGGAAAATCGGCGCAGGACGAGCCCGAGTGGATCGAGCCGGGCCAGGAAAAATCTTCGCGGCCCGTGCAGCGGAATCCCGGATCCAGGTCGTCAGCCGGGTGACAAGGACTGCAGAGGGGGGAGGAGAGCCCGGTGGGAGCGGAGGAGGACGAGGCCTTCAGTGCCTTCGTCGCCCAGACGCACGGTCAATTGCACAGATCCGCCCGGCTGTTGACGGGTGACTGGCACCGTGCGGAGGACTTGGTCCAGGCGACGCTGATGAAGGTCTACCGGCGCTGGCGCCGGGTGCAGGCGGCGGATTCGGCGCAGGCCTTCGCCCAGCAGATGATGCTCAACCTGTTCCTGACCTCGCTTCGGCGGCGCTGGAACGGTGAGGTGCCCAAGGGTGAACTCCCCGAGCCGGGCCGGTCCGGCGATCCGGAGACAGCCTTCGACCGGAGGGACGCCCTGTCCCGGGCGCTGCAGTCGCTGCCCAAGCGGCAGCGGGCCGTGGTCGTGCTCCGGTACTACGAGGATCTGTCGGTGGAGCAGACCGCCGCGCTGCTGGCGTGCTCCGAGGCCACTGTGCGCAGCCAGGCCGCCCGCGCCCTGGCGAAGCTGCGTGCCGATGCGGGGCTGGCGCTGTTGGAGGTGGAGGCGTGATGAGCGGCGAGAGCGAACTGCGCGAGCAGTTGCAGGCCCTGGTGAGCGAGCGGCCCGAGGTGCCGTCCCCGGCGCCCATGGTGATGGGCCAGGTGCGTCGCAGCAGGCGCCGTCGGCGGTCCGTCGGCGTGCTGGCGATCGCGGCGGCGGTCGCCGGCGGCGTGCTGGTCGGGGTCGACCGGCCGGCGGCCCAGCAGGGCCCGGCAGCGCCGGGGGCCTCCCGGCTCTGCCGGGTGGAGCTGCCGGCGGGGTGGGTCCACGCCTTGCAGCCCGGCGTCTACCGGGTGACGCAGGGTCAGGTGCTGGCCGCCTCGCCGGACGGTCAGGTGATCTTCCTGCGGGACGGGGAGCGGATCCTCCAACTGGTCGGCGGCCGGGAAACGGTGGTGCTGAGCCTCCCCCCGGGCCACGAGTGGCGGGTGGACGGCAGCACGGAGGGGGCCTGGTTCGCCTTCGGACTGCGCACCAGCAGCGAGCCCGACTACACCCGGTTCTTCCTCTGGAACACGGCGACCGCGAAGCTGCGCCAGATCCCCCTGTCCACGTCGGGCAAGCCCGCACGCGTGCTGACCTCCTGGACGCTGGGAGCGTCCTACCTCGCCTGGGAGACGGCGGTCTCGCCGGTCCCCGGAGGCATGGAGGAGCAGCAGCGCCAGGTGATGCGCCTGAGCGACGGAGCGGTTCGATCGCTGCCGCAGCTGCCCCTCTTCTACGCGGGCGCTACCACCTACTCCGTGACGGACGGTCGGATCACCGCCGCGGACGCCTGGACCCAGCAGCCCGCCGCTGTGCCGAAGGCCCTTGCCGCGGCCTTCCACATGAACGGGACGATCTCGTACCGCGCGGTGGACGGCACCTTCGGCTGGGGCGAGGGCAACAGCTCGGCCACCGGCGGTCCCGCCACCCAGAACGTCTGGGACTCGGCGAGCGCCACACTCACCGAAGTCCGCGCTTCCCCAGGCGACTTCGTCCGCGGCGTCGATCCGCTGGGCGACGGCTACGCGCTGGCCTCCTTCGCGGTCAAGGGCCATCAGGAGGCGGCGCAGACGTGGCTGATCGACCTGCGCAGCCACGGCTACGCACCGCTGACGGACCAGCAGGCGGGCAGTCTCTCCAGCCCGGACCGCGTGATACCGCTGACCCAGCTCTCCCGGCTGCCCGGCTGCGGCAGTTGAACCCGCGTCAGACCTCGCGCACGCCGCCCCGCCAGACCGCGGAGACCAGCGGGACGCCGGGGCGGTAGGCGAGGTGGACGTGGGAGGGGGCGTCGAGCAGCACCGCGTCCGCGCGCAGACCGGGGGTGAGCCGGCCGAGGTCCTCGCGGCGCAGCGCACGGGCGCCGCCCGCGGTCGCCGACCACAGCGCCTCGTCCGGGGTCATCCCCATGTCGCGGACGGCCACGGCGATACAGAAGGGCACCGAACTGGTGAAGCTGGAGCCGGGGTTGCAGTCCGTGGACAGGGCGACGGTCGCACCCGCGTCCAGCAGCCGCCGGGCGTCCGGGTAGACGGCCCGGGTGGAGAACTCGGCGCCGGGCAGCAGGGTGGCCACAGTCGCCGAGTGGGCCAGGGCGTCCACGTCGGCATCGCTCAGGTGCGTGCAGTGGTCGGCGCTGGCGGCGCCCAGCTCCACGGCGAGCTGCACGCCGGGACCCTCGGTCAGCTGGTTGGCGTGCACCCGGGGGATGAGCCCGCGCTCGGCGCCGGCCTTCAGGATCGCCCGGGCCTGGTCGCCGTCGAAGGCGCCGCGCTCGCAGAAGACGTCCACCCAACGCGCGTGCGGCGCACAGGCGTCCAGCATCGGGCCGGTCACCAGGTCCACATAGGCGGCAGGGTCGTCCGCGTACTCGGGGGCGACGACGTGGGCGCCGAGGTAGGTGGTCTCGGGCGTGTGCCGGGAGGCCAGGCGCAGCGCCCGGGCCTCGTCCTCGACGGTGAGGCCGTAGCCGGACTTGCACTCGACGGTCGTGGTGCCCTGCCGCAGCGCCTCCCGCACCAACCTGCGCAGGTTGGCGTCGAGTTCCTCGTCCGTCGCGGCGCGGGTGGCGGCCACCGTGGTGCGGATGCCGCCCGCCGTGTAGGGCTTGCCGGACATCCGGGCGTTGAACTCGGCGGTGCGATCGCCCGCGAAGACCAGGTGGGCGTGCGAGTCGACGAAGCCCGGGACGACGGCCCGTCCGGCGGCGTCCACGACGCTGTCGGCGGCGGGGGCCGCGTCTGCGGGGCCCAGCCAGACGACGGTGCCGGTGTCCGCGTCAAGCACCAGGGCGGCGTCCCTGAGCAGTCCGAGGGGGCTGCCGTCGCCCAGCTCCGGGTCGTTGGTGACCAGTGAGCCGATGTCCGCCAGAAGGGTGGTGGTCATGGTGGTGTCAGTTCTCCCCGGCTCAGCGGCTGTTGAGGACGGTGATGGCGCGGTGCAGCGCCTCGCCGACGTCCGGCACCAGCTGGTGCATCCCGTCGCGGACGACGGCCGCGCCGCCCACGATCACGTCGCGGACGTCCGCGGCTCCGGCCGCGAAGACGGCGGTCTCGGCGCCGTAGCGGGGCGAGGGTCCGGCGGTCCGCGGGGTGTCCAGGGCGATGGTCACGAAGTCCGCGAGCGCGCCCGGGGCCAGACGCCCGGCCTCCGGGAGACCGAGCGAGGCGTGGCCGGCCTCGGTGGCGGCGTGCAGCAGCGCGTTGGCGGTCCAGTGGCCGCGCTGCTGGGTGGCCAGCCGCTCGTTGAGCTCCATCGCCCGCGCCTCCTCGAACAGGTCGATCACGGCGTGGCTGTCGCTGCCCAGCGAGACGGGGCAGCCGGCGGAGGCCAGGGCGCGGGCCGGACCGATGCCGTCGGCCAGGTCCCGCTCGGTGGTCGGGCACATGCAGATGACGGTGGAGGTGTCGGCCAGCAGCCGCTGGTCCTCGCCGGTGAGGTGGGTGGCGTGGACCGCGGAGGTGCGCGGGCCCAGTACGCCGTGGCGGGCCAGCAGTTGAGTGGGCGTCAGGCCGTAGGCGTCCATGCAGGCGTCGTTCTCCGCCGTCTGCTCGGACAGGTGCACGTGCAGCGGCGCCTCGCGGTCCTTCGCCCACGCCGCCACGGTCGCCAACTGGTCGGCGGGCACGGCCCGCACCGAGTGGATCGCGGCGCCGATCCGCGCGTGCGGCCGATCCTTCACGTCGAGGGCGCTTACCCGCTCGGCCCACGCCTCGGCGCTGCCGTCGCTGAACCGCCGCTGGTGGGCGTTGGGTTCGAGTCCAAAGCCGGACGAGAGGTAGCAGGTGTCCAGCAGCGTGATTCGGATTCCGGCCCGCGCGGCCGCCTCGATCAGCGCCTCGCCCATCGCGTTCGGCTCGGCGTAGGGCGTGCCGTCCGGCTGGTGGTGCAGATAGTGGAACTCGCCCACCGCGGTGATCCCGGCCAGCGCCATCTCCGCGTAGACGGCGGTGGCCAGCTCGAGGTAGAGCTCCGGATCGAGCGCGTCGGCAGCCCGGTACATGGTGTCGCGCCAGGTCCAGAAGGTGCCCGAGCCGACCTGCACCACGCCGCGCAGCGCACGGTGGAAGGCGTGCGAGTGGGCGTTGGCCAGGCCGGGCAGCAGCAGCCCGCCGAGTTGCACGGCCCCCACCGGGGCCGGCCCGGAGTCGGGGGTGACCGAGCTGATGGTGCCGTCCGCGGCGACCTCCACCAGCACCTGGTCCTCGACGGCGGGCAGCGCGGACGGGGTGCGCCGCATCCACGCGTGCGGAGCCCAGTAGGTCACGGGGCGGGCGGTCATGGCTCTATGCCTCCAACAGGTTCTGCAGCACGTCGGCGAGGGCCGCCGCGCCGGCCAGGCAGTCGGGCTCGGTGGCGGTCTCGGCCGGGGAGTGCGAGACGCCGGTGGGGTTGCGCACGAACAGCATCGCCGTCGGGATCACCTCGGAGAGGATGCCCGCGTCATGTCCGGCCCCGGTGGGCAGCACCGGCGTGTCCGGCCCGAGAACGGCGGCCAGGCGGTCCCGCAGCGGCCGGTCGAATTCGACCACCGGCGTCCACGACTCGCGCACCACCTCGGCGCGCACGCCGTCCTCCTCGGCACGCTCGAAGGCGGCCTCGGCGATCGCGGCCACGAGCGCCTGGAGCGTGGCCTCGTCCGCTGCCCGGGAGTCGAGCCAGCCGCGCACCAGCGAGGGGATGGCGTTGGTCCCGTTGGGCTCGACGCTGACCTTGCCGAAGGTGGCCAGCGCCCCGGCCGTCCGGGCCTTCTTGCGGGCGGCGAGCACGGTGGCCGCGTAGGCGAGCATCGGGTCGCGTCGGTCCTGCAAGCGGGTGGTGCCCGCGTGGTTGGCCTCGCCGTGGAAATCGAAGCGCCAGCGGCCGTGCGGCCAGATGGCCGAGGCGACACCGACGGCATGGGGTCCGTCCGCCAGGAACCGGCCCTGCTCGACGTGGAGTTCGACATAGGCGCGGACGCGGGCCAGCCGCTCCTCGTCCTTGCCGATCAGGCTCGGGTCCTGCCCGGCCGCCTCCATGGCGTCGAGCATCCGCAGGCCGCTGCCGTCGCGCAGCGCCGCCGCCTGATCCGGCGTCAGCACCCCGGCGCTGAGCCGGGATCCGACACAGGCCACGCCGAAGCGGGCGCCCTCCTCGTCGCCGAAGTTGGTGATGGCGAGCGGGCGGTCCGGCCGCAGGCCCCGCGCCCGCAGCACGTCGAGCGCGGTGAACGCGGAGACGACGCCGAGCGGCCCGTCGTACGCCCCGCCGTCCGGCACGGAGTCCAGATGGGAGCCGGTGACGACGGCGTCCTCTCCGTCCGGATCGCCGTACCAGGCCCACTGGTTGCCGTTGCGGTCCACCTCGTAGTGCAGTCCGCGCGCGGCGGCCTGCTCGGCGAACCAGGCTCGGCACTCGGCGTCGGCCGCCGACCACGCGAAGCGGCGGTAGCCGCCGCTGGCGTCGAAGCGGCCGACGGGGAGCAGCTCGGCCCACATCCGGCGGAAGCCGTCCGCGGCATCCCCCGCCAGCTCCTCCGTCGTCAGACCCACGGTCACTCGCCCTCGCGCATCGGGACGCGGACGCCGCGCTCGGCGGCGACGTCGGCGGCGATGTCGTAGCCCGCGTCGACGTGGCGGATGACGCCCATGCCCGGGTCGTTGGTGAGCACCCGGCGGATCTTCTCGCCCGCCAGCTTGGTGCCGTCGGCGACGGTGACCTGGCCGGCGTGGATCGAGCGGCCGATGCCGACGCCGCCGCCGTGATGGATGGAGACCCAGGAGGCGCCGGACGCGACGTTGACCATGGCGTTGAGCAGCGGCCAGTCGGCGATGGCGTCCGAGCCGTCGAGCATGGCCTCGGTCTCCCGGTAGGGGGAGGCCACCGAACCGCAGTCGAGGTGGTCGCGGCCGATGACGATGGGCGCGGAGAGGGTGCCGTCGGCGACCATCTCGTTGAACCGCTCGCCGGCCTTGTCGCGCTCGCCGTAGCCGAGCCAGCAGATGCGGGCGGGCAGGCCCTGGTAGTGGACGCGCTCGCCGGCCATCTTGATCCAGCGGGCCAGCGACTCGTTCTCCGGGAACAGGTCGAGGATCGCCTGGTCGGTCTTGGCGATGTCGGCCGGGTCGCCGGAGAGCGCGGCCCAGCGGAACGGGCCCTTGCCCTCGCAGAACAGCGGGCGGATGTACGCGGGAACGAAGCCGGGGAAGTCGAACGCCCGCCCGTAGCCAGCGAGTTGGGCCTCACCGCGGATCGAGTTGCCGTAGTCGAAGACCTCGGCGCCCTTGTCCTGGAAGCCGACCATCGCCTCGACGTGCTTGGCCATCGCCTCGCGGGAGCGCCGGGTGAACTCCTCCGGCTTCTCGGCCGCATAGCCGGCCATGTCCTCGAAGGCCACGCCGATCGGCAGGTAGGCCAGCGGGTCGTGGGCGCTGGTCTGGTCGGTCACGATGTCGATCGGGGCGTCCATCGCCAGCAGCGCCGGGACCAGCTCGGCCGCGTTGCCGAGCAGGCCGATGCTGAGCGACTTGCGCGCGTCGCGCGCCTCGACCGCGAGGTCCAGGGCGTGCTTGAGGTCCTTGGCCTCGACGTCCAGGTAGCGGTGCTCGATCCGGCGCGCGATGCGGCTCGGGTCGCAGTCGATGCAGATGGCGACGCCGTCGTTCATGGTGACGGCCAGCGGCTGGGCGCCGCCCATGCCGCCGAGTCCCGCGGTCAGGGTGATGGTCCCGGCCAGCGAGCCGTTGAACCGCTTGGCCGCGACGGCGGCGAAGGTCTCGTAGGTGCCCTGCAGGATGCCCTGGGTGCCGATGTAGATCCACGAACCGGCGGTCATCTGGCCGTACATGGTGAGACCGAGGGCCTCCAGTCGCCTGAACTCCTCCCAGTTGGCCCAGTCGCCCACCAGGTTGGAGTTGGCGATCAGCACCCGCGGCGCCCACTCGTGCGTCTGCATGACGCCGACGGGGCGCCCGGACTGCACGAGCATCGTCTCGTCCTGCTTGAGCGTCTGCAGGGTGCGGACCATGGCGTCGAAGGAGCGCCAGTCACGCGCGGCCTTGCCGGTCCCGCCGTAGACGACGAGCTTCTCGGGATGCTCGGCGACCTCCGGGTCCAGGTTGTTGCTGAGCATGCGGAGGGCGGCCTCCTGCTGCCAGCCCTGCGTGCTCAGCGCCGTCCCGCGTGCCGCCCTGACCGTACGCGGGCCGCTCTGCTGCTGCGCCATGTCCGCCCTCCTCGCTGGATGGATTCATTCACGATGCGCTGTGTTGAAGATAGCCAATCATTCAGCTGGCCACCAGAGGCAGTCGGTCCCGCATGCTTCTCTTTGCTCCGATATGCACCTTATTCCGCACGGAAACGCCACGGGCACAGCACCGGCCAGGCGCTGCGCCCGTGGCGTTTCGGCCCTGACGGGCCGTCAGTCGAGTGAAATCACTATGCGCCCCGAGGAGGCGCGCGGAGCGCGCCCTCGGCGGACAGGGAGGAAGCGTGCCACCCGAACGGAGCGAGGCGGCAGCACGGCCCAACGCCCCGGCGGCGGCCGGGGATGAAACGCGGCAACGCAGCCCCCAGCGGAGGTCGACCCGCCGCCTCAGGGCGCCGGCGCGCCCGCCGACCGCTCGGCGCCGCGCCCCGCACAGCGGCGAAGTCGCCCCGGGCGGGCCCCCGCCGCCGGTCAGTGGACGCGCCGAAGTCCTGCCTCAACTCGGGGCCCAACGCCCCGGCGGCGGCCAGGGGATGAAACTCGGCAACGCAGCGCCCGAAGGGTGCGGCGCGGCAACGCAGCGCCCGAAGGGTGCGGCGCGGCAACGCAGCGCCCGAAAGGGTCCGAGACGGCAGCGCAACCCGCCGGCCCCGGCGGCGTGCGCCCCCGCCCCCAGGTGCGGGCGCGCACGCCGAGCGCTCCACGTGACGCCCGTACGGGGACGGAGCCGCCCCGCCCGCGCGGGTGCCCCCCGCCGCCGGTCAGGGGGGCGGGGGCGCCGAAGTCCCGCCTCAGCTCGGGGCTTTGACCACCGGGCGAACCCGGTCCGCCGCGGGGCCTGTGGTGACGAAGGGGCCACGGGGGCGGCGGCCGTCCTCCGAGGGGGTCCACAGCAGGCACTCGTGCTTCCGCTCCCACCGCGCGAGCACGCGCGTCTGCAGCCACAGCCCGGCGGCCCAGCCGAGCACCAGCAGGCCGGCCGCGGCGCCGCCGACGACGCCCAGTCCGCAGACGAGGATGCACCCGACCAGCACGATCCACGCGCTGACCCGGCGCAGCCGGAGCCGCGTCAGGTGCGGGGGCTCCAACGTCACCGCGAACGCGGCCCGCTCCGCGGCCGCGGCCCGCCGCCGGTACCAGGTCGAACGGCCCAGCGCCGCGACCGCGCAGGCCAGCACGAGCAACGCGCAGCCCAGCAGCAGGCCGCGCACCCTTCCGGTCAGGCTCGGGATCAGCAGCCCCGCGAGCACGCCGACGACGCCCACCCAGAGGAGGGGGCGCACCGCGGCATCCCGCACCACGACAACCCGAGCACGCGCATAGGTTCCACGAGGCATGGCGGGACGATAGCGCGCACGCGTGAAAAGCGGATGAGAGTGCGCAGGAATCCGTCGTGCGCAGTTCCCGTTCGCCGGCGTGCGCAGTTCCCGTTCGCCCTCCGCGCGGGTCCCACACGTCGCCACCACCCGCCGTCCACAACCCCGGGCACCCCTCACCACCGGGAACCTGATTGTCATGCAAACATCAGCAATACGTAACGCTCGGGCCCTGTCAGTCCGCTGTCTACGCGCGAATACTTCTGTCCGACGCTCCGTCAGACTCCCCAGGAGGACGCGCACATGAGACTCCCGCTCCGTGCACCCGTCGCCCCCGTCGCCCTCGCCGCCACCGTCCTGCTCGGCGGCGCCGCAGTCGGCCTGGCCGCCCCCGCACCGCAGGCGCACGCCGCGACCCTGCACCGGGTGCTGTTCGACAACGCCCACGCCGAGACGGCCGGGAACGCCGACTGGATCATCTCGACCAGCCAGCCCGACCCGCTCGCGCAGAACGCCAATCCCTCGACGGAAACCGACTGGACCGGCGCGCTCTCCTCCTGGGGCGTCGCGCTGCAGCGGACCGGCGGCTACAGCCTGAAGACGCTGCCCAGCGGCAACGCCTTCAGCTACGGCACCAGCGCCTCGCTGGACCTGAAGAACTTCGACACCGTGGTCATCGACGAGCCCAACACGGTGTTCACCACGGCGGAGAAGACCGCCCTGATGAACTTCGTCAAGAACGGCGGCGGCCTCTTCCTGATCTCCGACCACACCGGCTCGGACCGCAACAACGACGGCTGGGACTCCCCCGCCATCATCAACGACCTGCTCACCAACAACAGCGTCGACAGCACGGACCCCTTCGGCTTCTCCGTCGACCTGAAGAACATCACCACGGACAACCCGCCCGCCATCAGCGACTCCACCGACCCGGTGCTCAACGGCCCCTTCGGCAAGGTCACCGGCAGCATCCTGCGCAACGGAACGACGTTCACGCTCAAGCCGGCTGACAACCCGTCGGTCAAGGGCCTGCTGTACACCACCGGCACTGCGGCAGGCAGCACCACCAACGCCTTCTTCGTCACCTCGACCTTCGGCTCGGGCCGCGTCGCCATCTGGGGCGACAGCTCCCCCGTCGACGACGGCACCGGCCAGTCGGGCAACACGCTCTACGACGGCTGGAACGACCCGGCGGGAACCGACGCCGCGCTCGCCCTCAACGCCACCGCCTGGCTCGCCGGGAGCGGCGGCTCCGGCGGGGGCACCGGCTCGGTCAGTCTGACCAACCCCGGCAGCCGCACCGCCACCGTGGGCACCGCCACCAGCCTGCAACTGTCCGCCACCGACACCGCGGGCGGCACGCTCGGCTACAGCGCCACCGGGCTGCCCACCGGGCTGAGCCTCAACGCGAGCACCGGCCTCATCAGCGGCACACCGACGACTGCCGGCACCTACGCGGTCACCGCCACGGCCACGGATTCCACCGGGCCGTCCAGCAGCGCGAGCTTCACCTGGACCGTCTCCTCCTCCGGCGGCAGCGGCTGCACGTCCGCGCAGCTGCTCGGCAACCCCGGCTTCGAGACCGGCTCCGCCTCGCCGTGGACCGCGAACAACAGCAGCATCCTCTACAGCGGCTCCACCGAGCCCGCCCGCAGCGGCAGTTGGGACGCCTGGCTGGACGGCTACGGCACCGCCACCACCGACACGCTGGCCCAGACGGTCACCCTGCCGACCGGCTGCAGCAGCTACACGGCGAGCTTCTGGCTCCACGTCGACACCGCCGAGACCACGACCACCACGGCCTACGACACGCTCAAGGTCCAGGTGCTGAACAGCTCGGGCACGGTGCTGGCGACCCTCGCCACCTACTCCAACCTCAACGCGGCCTCGGGCTACCAGCAGCACAGTTTCAGCCTGGCCGGCTACGCCGGGCAGACGGTCACCCTGAAGTTCACCGGCGTCGAGGACTCGGTCAAGCAGACCTCGTTCGTCGTGGACGACACGGCGGTCAACGTCTCCTGACCTGCCGCATCAGCGGCGGGCACCGCGGCAGGCGGTCACCCGAGGAACAGGCCCCGGGTGGCCGCCTGCTGCTCGAACTCCTCCAACCGCCGGACGGCGCCGGGCAGTTCGTCGCACATGGCCTGGAGCAGCACCCGCCCCAGCATCATCGGCGCGCACGCCGTGTCGAAGACCAGGCTGCTCCCGACGGCCGCGGGCAGCAGCAGGTCGGAGACGGACCCCATCGGCGCGAAGGCACTGTCGGCGACGGTGACCACGGTGAGCCCGGCCGACTTGGCGAAGGTGAGCGCGTCCATCAACTCCCGCGGATAGCGCGGCAGGGCGAAGCAGATCAGGCTGCTCGCCCCCGCCTCCACGGCCCGCTGCAGCCGGTCCTGCAGCATGCTGCCGCCCTCGTCCAGCAACCGGACGTCGGGATGCACCTTGGCGGCGAAGTACGCGAACCCGGCAGCCTGCGCGGATGCCGCGCGCAGCCCCAGCACCGGCAGCGGCCGGGAGGCCGCGAGCAGCCGGGCCGCCTGCAGCACCGGCTCGGGGTCGGCGAGCACGGCGGCCAGGTGCTGCAGGTTGGCGATCTCGGCGAGCACCGCCTGCTGCTGCTCGTTGCGCATGGCGTCGTTGGGCGACTCCCGCACCGAGCCGGGCTCACCGCCCTCAGTGAGCCCCAACTCGCGCAGCTGGCGGCGCAGGGCGGGATACCCGTCGAACCCGAGGGCCACCGCGAAACGGGTCACCGACGGCTGGCTGACACCCGCCAGTTCGGCCACCTCGACGCTGGAGAGGAACGGCGCGTCAGCGGCGTTGCGCACGAGGCAGTGCGCGATGCGCCGCTGGGTCGGCGTGAGCCGGTGCCCCTCGAACAGCTGGAGCAGGCGGGCCGAAGGCCCCGACTGCACCGGGACCGAGACCGTCGTACTGCTCATGGTCGGACTCCTCAGTCGCACTCGGCGGGTCGGGTGGTGGCCCGACTCTGCATGACCCCATACAGACTCAGCAAGTGCCTTTCCATCCAGCGGACACCCCCTCCAGCGGGGCCGAAGGCCCCGCCCGGGGCGCTGGGGGTCCCCCCGGCCGGAGGCTGAGGGAGGACCTGCGCGAGCAGCCCACCACCCTGGGAGGTTCGTCCCGCACATGCGGCCGAACCTCCCCGAGTGGTGTGTGCCCTCGCTCTGGCGCCTCCCCCGAAGAGCGGGAGTGCCCCGCGCTCGAGGGTGCTCACGCCAGCGGGCCCGTGACCTTTTCGACCGCGCGCACCAGCGCGCCCCCGCGGACGAACTCGTAGGCCGCCTCCAGGTCGGGCGCCAGGAAGCGGTCGCGGCCGGGGCCGCCGACACCCGCCTCGCGGGCGGCCTGCACGGCAGCGTCCGTCGCCGGGGCCAGATGACCGCTGCCGGCCTGCTGGCGCAGCTCCAACGCGCGTGCCGACGCGACCAGTTCGACCGCCAGCACGCGGGCCAGGTTGTCCACGGCCTGGCGCAGCTTCCGCGCCGCGGACCAGCCCATGGAGACGTGGTCCTCCTGCATCGCCGAGGAGGGGATGGAGTCCACCGAGGCCGGCACGGCCAGCCGCTTGTTCTCGCTGACCAGCGCCGCCTGCGTGTACTGGGCGATCATCAGGCCGGAGTCCACGCCCGGGTCGTCCGCCAGGAAGGGCGGCAGGCCGTGCGAGCGGTTCTTGTCGAGCAGCCGGTCGGTGCGGCGCTCGGCGACGGAGCCGAGGTCGGCCGCGGCGATCGCGAGGAAGTCCAGCACGTAAGCAACGGGCGCGCCATGGAAGTTGCCGTTGGACTCGACCCGGCCGTCCGGCAGCACGACCGGGTTGTCCACGGCGGCGGCCAGCTCGCGGTCGGCGACCAGCTGGGCGTGGGTGAGGGTGTCCCGGCCCGCTCCGGCGACCTGGGGGGCGCAGCGGATCGAGTACGCGTCCTGGACGCGCGGCGCGTCGTCCTGGTGGTGGCCGGTGAGGCCGGAGTCCTGAAGGACCTTCAGCATGTTGGCGGCGCTGGCCGCCTGGCCCGGGTGCGGGCGGATGGCGTGCAGCTCGGGCGCGAGCACCTTCTCGGTGCCGAGCAGCGCCTCCAGCGACATGGCGGCGGTGATGTCGGCGACGGTGAACAGGCGGCCGAGGTCGGCGATGGCCATGACCAGCATGCCGAGCATGCCGTCGGTGCCGTTGATGAGGGCCAGGCCCTCCTTCTCGCGCAGTTCGATCGGCTCGATCCCGGCCTCCGCGAGCAGCTCGCCGGCCGGCCGGACGTCGCCGTCGGGGCCGTAGGCGAGGCCCTCGCCCATCAGCACCAGCGCGCAGTGCGAGAGCGGGGCCAGGTCGCCGGAGCAGCCCAGGGAGCCGAACTCGTGGACCACCGGCGTGATTCCGGCGTTGAGGATGGCGGCCATCGTCTCGGCGACGACGGGGCGCACACCGGTCCGACCGGAGGCCAGCGTCTTCAGCCGCAGGAACATCAGCGCCCGGGTGACCTCGCGCTCGACCTGGGGGCCCATGCCGGCTGCGTGCGAGCGCACCAGGGAGCGCTGCAGCTGCGCGCGCAGCTCGGGGCTGATGTGACGGACCGCCAGCGCGCCGAAGCCGGTGGACACGCCGTAGACCGGGCGGGGCTCCGCGGCCAGCGCGTCGATGCGGGCCCGGGAGGCGGCCATCTCCTCGCGGGCGTCCGCGGTGAGCTCGATGCGGGCCTCGCCCCGCGCCACGGCCAGGACGTCGGCCGGACCGACGTTGGCCTTTCCGACGAACACGGTGTTGTGCATATCCATATGCGAAATGACATCACGTGAATGGCTTCATGACAACCGCTTCCCGGAGGAGAGTGGAAGGATCGGTCACATGGGTCGAGTGACGGAGCGCCGGAAGATACTGCGACTGCGGGAGGGCTACGAGCCCAGCACCCGCCCGGACGCGCTGGCGGCGGAGGAGCCCCTGGAGATCCGCGTCAACGGCGAGCCGCTGACCGTCACCATGCGCACGCCCGGCCACGACTTCGACCTGGTCGCCGGCCTGATGACGGCGGAGGGCCTGGCCCGCGCCACGGAGGACCTGGTCTCGCTGCGGTACTGCGCCGGCACGGACGCCGACGGGCAGAACACCTACAACGTCGTCGACGCGCAACTGCGGCGGTCCGGCGGCGTCCCCGCGTCCCTGCACCGGAACCTGCTGACCACCAGCGCCTGCGGGCTGTGCGGGCGGGAGACGGTCGACTCCATCCGGAACCAGGTGCCCTGGGACCTGACGGAGGATCAACTCCGGGTCGCCCCCGAGGTGCTGTACGGCCTGCCCGACGCCCTGCGGGAGGCGCAGCGCGTCTTCGACTCCACCGGCGGCCTGCACGCCGCCGGCCTGTTCACCGCGGACGGCCGGCTCCTGTGCGCGCGGGAGGACGTGGGCCGCCACAACGCCGTGGACAAGGTCGTCGGGTGGGCGCTGCGCGAGGGACTGCTGCCGCTCCGGGGCCACGTGCTGATGGTCAGCGGGCGGGCCTCCTTCGAGCTCACGCAGAAGGCGGCGATGGCCGGAATCCCCCTGCTGGCCGCCGTCTCCGCGCCCTCCTCGCTGGCCGTCGACCTGGCCGACGAGCTGGGCCTGACGCTCGTCGGCTTCCTCCGGGGCCGCAACGCCAACGTCTACGCGGGCTTCGAACGCATCTCGTGACCACGAGCGACGGAAGCCACCGCTACGGCGGGCTGCACGGGCCGGAGAGGGCGACGGCGATGAGCGCGCGGAGCGTGGGGCCGGTGCCCGCGAGGGACAGGGTGGACTCGTCCGCGAACAGCTCCAGCAGCCACCCTCCGGCCGCGTTGGTGCCGCCCGCCGCGACCATCGCGCGGTAGCCGCCGACGACCAGGACGGCCTCCTCCGCCGGGTCGTTGTCCGCCGCTCCGGTGCGCAGCCAGAACGAGTGGCCCTTCACCGCCTGCGCGGTCAGCGGGTAACCCCGCAGGTCGAAGACCGCGTCCGGGGCCTCGTTGATCGCGCGCTGCACCTGGGCCCGTGCGCCCGCCGGCCCGCGGGTCATCCGGCGGATGCCGTACCGAGCCGTCCGGCACAGGTCGGTGCCGGGCGGGACGTAGGAGATCCACCACGCGACGGCGTCCAGCAGGTGCGCCACCGTCTCGGCCACGGCCTCCAACCTGCCCAGGGTGTCGGCCGGATGGATGCGGGGCAGCACCTCCGACTCCTCGTCCAGCCGGACCGCCGAGCTGTGCTCGTCGAGCACCGCGACCGCGGCGGCGAGCAGCTGGCCGGGATCGGCGCTGTGCCGGGCGCCGCGGAACCGGCGGCGCTCGGTCCGGCGCCCGGAGGGCAGCCCGGGCGTTTGGCGGGGCGGGGCGTCCGCCAGACGGAGCGTCAGATCCTGGCGCCCGCCCCGACCGGCGACCACCGGCTGCGCGGCCTGGCCGGCCTTCGCCCGGTACTGCGCGGCGTCGGCGAGCCGGAACAGCCGGTCGGCGGTGGTCACCGGGCCGATCGGGTCCCCCGTGGACGCCACGCCGCAGGCCACGCCCTCGCCCTGCTCCAGCGTCAGCGCCTGCGCGCACAGCTCCTCCGCGACCCGGACCACCTCGTCGGCGCTCGGCCCGGCTGCCACCAGGCAGAACTCGTCCCCGCCGAGCCGGCCGACCAGGCTGCCGGGCAGCATCGTCCCGCACAGCGAGAGCTGGTTGGCGAACCGTTCCAGCAGCCGGTCGCCGAACTCGTGGCCCTGCTCGTCGTTCACCCTCTTGAGCCCGTTGACGTCGCAGACGACGAGGGAGACGACGGTGCCGTCGGCACGGTGCTGCTCGAGCGCGGCGTCGAGCCTGGCGTCGATGGCCCGGCGGTTGGCGAGCCCGGTGAGCGGATCGGTGAAGGCCAGGCGACGGACCTGCTCCAACTCCTCCGTCTGGGCCAACCCGGCGGACAACTGGGCGGCGAGGACGGTGGCGAAGGACGCCTCCTCGTCGTCGAAGACCGGGCGCTCGACCGCGCGGGCCAAGTACAGCTCGCCCCAGGCGCGGCCGCGGACCACGATCGGCGCGACGAGGGCGCAGCCGCGCCCGCGCCGCCGCAGGCCCGCCGCGCGTGCTCGGCAGTCGGGGCCGTTGGCCGACACACCGTCAACTGTCTGCACCCAGGCCCGCGGCAGGCCGTCCCGGGACCAGCCCTCGCCCAGCCCGCGCTGGGCGAGGAACTGCGCGATCTCGGGATAGTCCGCCAGGGGGTAGGACTCGTCCTCCGGGAACTCCTCCTCCCCCGGTGCGCGCGCCCCCTCGTTGACGAGGACGCGGAGCCGGCCCCGGTCCCGCTCCCAGACGGAGATCGCCCCGAAGTCGGCGTGCAGGGCCTCACGGATGCGGGTCGCGGCCCCCTGCAGGGCCTCCCGGCGGGTCCGCGCGCCCGCCATCAGCTGCGCGAGCTCGACGACGGCCCGAAGGCGGGCGTCCGCACTCACGGCTGGGTTCTCCATCGCTGCGGCCACAGATGCCTCTCGCTGCGCTCGACCAGGACGACAACAGCGTAGGGACAAACCACCTGAATCGGATGCAGGCGGGCAGCCCCCTCAGGGGCGCGAGGATCCCACGCCCTTCGGGCGGGAGGTGCCCCACAGCGAGCAGCCCACCACCCACGGGGGTTCCACCCTGATTGCAGGCCGGACCTCCCCGAGTGGTGTATTGCTCGCGGTGGGCATCGCCCACCCGCAGGGTGGGGGATCCTCGCACCCCTGAGGGGGCTGCTCGCCTGCCGGAGGGCTTACGGCCGTCCGGGGCGGCGGGTGAGGAGCCAGGGCTCGACGAGTCCGAGGCCGCGGACCGGGCGGCGCCACATCGGCTGCAGGTGGTACGGGTAGGACCCCGGGTCCTCGACGACCTCCGGGCGGTCCTCCGGGGCGATGCCCACCGCCGACACCGCTGACAGGGCGTCAGCCGCCCCCGGCGGGACCCCGGGCGAGGCCGCCGCGCCCTCGCGCTCCAGCGCCTGGGCGAACTCCTCGTCCACCAGCACCGCGTCCCGCGGCGCGATCGACGTCAGCCGCGAGGCGAGGTTCACCGTGGTCCCGAAGACGTCGCCCATCCGGGTCGTCACCGTGCCGAAGGCCATTCCCACCCGCAGCGCGGGCATGGTGTCGTCCTTGCCCAGCGTCTCGACCAGCGCAAGGCCGATCTCCGCCGACGTGGTGGCGTCCTCGGAGACGTAGAGCACCTCGTCGCCCAGCGTCTTCACCAGCCGGCCGCCGTGGCCGGCGACCAGGTCGGCGCAGGTGGTCTCGAAGTTCTCGACCAGTTCGCCGAGTTCCTCGTCCTCCAGCCGCCGCGACAGCCGGGTGAAGCCGACCAGGTCGGCGAAGCCGACGGCCAGGCGACCCGACTGCATGTCCTCGTCGTTCTCGGCCTGGACCACCCGACCGGTGACGGCCGCCAGCTGGCGCCGCCACACGTAGACGAGGAACTGCTCCAGTTCCGGGAGCAGCAGCTCCACCAGCGGATAGGCGACCTCGGCCCGGGACAGTCCGGGCTCCGCCTCCGCCGTCAGGTGCTCCAGGAAGGTGTCGATCTGCCACTCCGCCAGCCGGGCCGTCGTCTGCCCGGTGGAGCGGGCGACCTGGACCGCCATCGTCTCGCTGAGCAGTCCCGCCTCCACCAGGCCGGACAGCCGTCGCAGCGCGATCACGTCCGCCTCGGTCAGCGCCCGGGACTGCCCGATGTCCGCGAAGCCCATCGCCCGCCAGAAGCGCGAGGCCAGCTCCATGGAGACGCCCGCCGCCCGCGCGGCCTGGTACGGCGTGTACCGGCGCTCGGCGTCCAGGATCAGCTGTTCCAGCTGCAGCGACACCGAGTCGGGCTGCTTTGCCTCGTCGCCCACCTGTCCGTCCTCGTGCTTTCCCCGGCTCCGCCGCGTGTTCTTGCTCACACCCTGGCCAAGAGATAGTCGCACGGATCCGGCCTGCTCCGACACGTCTGCGGGCGACCTCTCCACGGAGCGGAACGCGGCTACACCCCGCGCAGGTGCACCACGTCACCAGCCGAGACGGCGTGCTCGTCGCCGTCCTCGGCGCGGATCACCAGCCGCCCGGCGGCGTCCACGTCCACCGCCCGGCCGACCAGCTCGCGCTCGCCCGGCAGCAGGGCCCGCACCTCCCGGTCCAGTGTGGCGCACACGTCCAGGTAGGCGTCGCGGAGGCGGCTGGCCGCGGGGTCACCGGCGTCGGCGCACCACTCGCCGTACAGCTCCTCGAAGCTCCGCAGCAGCGCCCGGACCAGGATCTGGCGGTCCGTCAACTGCGCCCCGGCCAGGGCCAGCGAGCCCGCCGTCGGCACCGGCAGCTCGGTCTCCTTGAGCGTGACGTTGAGCCCCAGGCCCGCGATGACCGCCTTGCCCCCGTCGGCCAGCTCGGTGAGGATGCCGCCCAGCTTCCGCTCCTCGTCGCCGACCTGCACCAACAGGTCGTTCGGCCACTTCAGCCGGACGTCGACCCCCGCCGTCTGCCCCAGCGCGGAGGCGGCGGCGACACCGACCAGCAGCGGCAGCCAGCTCCAGTGCTCCTTGGGCACCCCGGCGTCGCCCGGCCGCAGCAGCAGCGAGAGGAAGATCCCGGACCGGGGCGGCGCGGACCAGCTGCGCTCCAGCCGGCCGCGGCCGTGCGTCTGCACCTCGGCGATCAGCACGGCGCCCTCGGCGGCGCCCGACGCGGCGCGGGCCGCCAGGTCCGAGTTGGTGGAGCCGGTGCTGTCCACCACCTCCAGCTCGGTCCACAGGCCGTCCGGCCGGATCAGGGACCGGCCCAACTGGCCGCCGCGCAACGGCGGGCGGTCGAGATCACTCCACGGGGAATCGCTCACAAACCCACCCTATGACGGTAGTCACTCCGCGTATCCCAAGCGGGAGCGCGTGGCTAACCTACTGATCAGAAACCCCTCACCCCTTCTGACGGGAGCCACGACGCCGTGTCTACCCCCGCGAACGACCCGATCGACATCCACACCACGGCCGGCAAGATCGCCGACCTGCGGCGGCGGATCGACGAGGCCGTGCACTCCGGCTCCGCCCGCGCGGTCGAGAAGCAGCATGCCAAGGGCAAGCTGACGGCGCGTGAGCGCGTGGAGCAGTTGCTGGACGAGGGCTCCTTCGTGGAGTTCGACGAGTTCGCCCGGCACCGCTCCACCAACTTCGGCCAGGACCGCACCCGCCCCTACGGCGACGGCGTGGTCACCGGCTACGGCACCGTAAACGGCCGCCAAGTGGCGGTCTTCGCCCAGGACTTCACCGTCTTCGGCGGCTCGCTGGGCGAGGTCTTCGGCGAGAAGATCGTCAAGGTGATGGACTTCGCACTGAAGACCGGCTGCCCGGTCATCGGCATCAACGACTCGGGCGGCGCGCGGATCCAGGAGGGTGTGGTCTCGCTCGGCCTCTACGGTGAGATCTTCCGCCGCAACGTGCTGGCCTCCGGCGTGATCCCGCAGATCTCGCTGATCATGGGTCCCTGCGCGGGCGGCGCGGTCTACTCCCCCGCCATCACCGACTTCGTGGTGATGGCCGACCAGACCTCGCACATGTTCATCACCGGCCCGGACGTCATCAAGACCGTCACCGGCGAGGACGTGGGCTTCGAGGAGCTGGGCGGCGCGCGCACCCACAACTCCAAGTCCGGCGTGGCGCACCACCTGGCCACCGACGAGAAGGAGGCCGTCGAGTACGTCAAGGCCCTCCTCTCCTACCTGCCCTCGAACAACCTGGAGGAGGCCCCGGCCTTCCCGGAGGAGGCGGACCTCACCGTCTCGGACGAGGACCTGGAGCTGGACGCGATCGTCCCGGACTCCGCCAACCAGCCCTACGACATCCGCAAGGTCGTCGAACACGTCCTGGACGACGGCGAGTTCCTGGAGACGCAGGAGCTGTTCGCGCCCAACATCGTCACCGGCTTCGGCCGGGTCGAGGGCCACTCGGTGGGCATCGTCGCCAACCAGCCGATGCAGTTCGCCGGCTGCCTGGACATCGACGCCTCGGAGAAGGCCGCCCGCTTCGTGCGCACCTGCGACGCCTTCAACATCCCGGTGCTCACCTTCGTGGACGTCCCCGGCTTCCTGCCCGGCACCGACCAGGAGTGGAACGGCATCATCCGCCGCGGTGCCAAGCTGATCTACGCCTACGCCGAGGCCACCGTGCCGCTGATCACCGTGATCACCCGCAAGGCCTTCGGCGGCGCCTACGACGTCATGGGCTCCAAGCACCTGGGCGCGGACCTCAACCTGGCCTGGCCGACCGCGCAGATCGCGGTGATGGGCGCCCAGGGCGCGGTCAACATCCTGCACCGCCGCGAGATCAGCGAAGCGACGGCCGCCGGAAACGGCGAGGCCAAGCGGGCCGAGCTGATCGCGGACTACGAGGACACCCTGCTCAACCCGTACGTCGCCGCCGAGCGCGGCTACGTGGACGCGGTGATCCTGCCCTCGGAGACCCGCCAGCACATCGTCAAGGGGCTGCGGGCGCTGCGCAACAAGCGCGAGGCGCTGCCGCCGAAGAAGCACGGCAACATCCCGCTGTAGAAGGAGCCCCCGATGACGCCGATCCGTGTGCTGCACGGAGACCCCAGCCCCGAGGAGCTCGCCGCCGTCCTGGCGGTGGTCTCGGCCCGGGCGGCGGCCGGCTCCGCCGCCCGGGAGGAGCAGGACGGCACCGCAAGGGTCTGGGCCGACCGCGCCGCCGCGATGCGCCCGGTCCCGCGCCCCGGCCCGACGGCCTGGCGCACCTCCCTGTGGAACCGCTGACACCGCTTCCGGTACGGAAGTTGAGTACGCGTACTCATGCGGCCGGGGCCTCCCCGGCCGCATGGTGGGAAGCGTGCTCTGGTCCGACCCGCGCGACGACACCCCTCAGCAGCAGCGTGACATCCGCGCCCTGCTGCGCCGGGTCTGGCTGCTGATCGCGCTCTTCGCGACCCTGAGCCTCGTCGTCGTGATGATCTGACCTCCCCGCGAGGAGCGGATGGGCCCGCCGAGTGCGGCGGATACCCTGTGGCCCATGAGCGCACACCGGTCCCTCGTCCTCGCCTCCGCCTCCCCCGCCCGGCTCGGACTGCTGCGTCAGGCCGGTCTCGATCCGAAGGTGATCGTCAGCGGGGTGGACGAGGACGCGCTGAGCGCCCCCACCCCGGGCGAACTCGCCCTGGTCCTGGCCGAGGCCAAGGCTGACGCCGTGGCGGCCGGGCTGACGGACGGTCAACTGGTCGTCGGCTGCGACTCGGTACTGGACCTGGACGGCCGGGCGCTGGGCAAGCCCGCCGACGTGGACGACGCCCGGCGTCGCTGGCAGGCCATGGCCGGCCGGGCGGGCGTGCTGCGCACCGGCCACTGCGTCATCGACACGGCCACCGGCGCCCGGGCCGCCGCGACCGCCTCGACCGTGGTCCGCTTCGGCCACCCGGAGCCCGAGGAGCTGGAGGCCTACCTCGCCTCCGGCGAACCGCTGCACGTCGCAGGGGCGTTCACGCTCGACGGCCGGTCGGCGCCGTTCGTCGAGGGCATCGACGGCGATCCGGGCAACGTGATCGGACTCTCCCTTCCGCTGCTGCGCAAGCTGCTCGCGGAGCTGGGGATCCGCATCACCGACCTGTGGACAACCTGATCCCTGTCCGATCCGCCCGCTACCGTGGTTCCCGTCGCACACAGGGGAGTTCGGGAGGGGCGACATGGGCGGGGACGTCTGGAACGTGGTGCTGGGCGTGGTGTCCAGCGCGGTCAGCGCGGTGCTGGCCTGGTCGCTGCAGGCGGGCCTGCGCCGGCGCAGGCTGAACCGCAGGCGCGCCTTCTTCGGCATGCCCGCCGGCAGCGAGGCGCTGGTCGTCGTCCCGCGCAAGGCGGGCACCGGCAAGGAGGACCGCGTCGTCGCCCAGCGGGACGTCTACGCCCTGATGGAGCTGGCCACGCTGATCCGCGAGTGCGGCGCCACCGCCACCGTCCTGCCGCACGACGAGGTGCGCCAAGGGCTGGGCGACAAGACCGAGTTCTGCATCGGCGGCGTCTACGCCAACGACCGCTCGGCCGCGCACCTGCGCTGGAAGTTCCCCGGCGTGGGGGTCACCGCCGAGTGGGAGCAGTGGGGCGCCAACAAGCTGATCATCGGCGGCCGTGAGTTCGTCCGGGACAAGACCAAGGAGGACTACGCCCTGCTGCTGCGCATCGCCGCGGGCGAGGGCGGGCGTCCCACCTTCCTGGTGCACGGCCAGACCGCGACGGCCAACCTCGCGACGGTCCGCTATCTCACCCGCCACATCGGCGAATTGATACGCCGTTACCCCGGCGACCAGACCTTCGCCCTGCTGCTGCGCGTGGTGCAGCCCTTCGCCTACGGCCCGGACGTGGTGGAGCTCGTCGGAGACGTCACTGCGCAGGCGCTGGAGGCGCCTGCGGCGGGGCAGCCTGCTCCGCTTCCGCCGGTGCGGGAACAGCGGTCCGCGGCTCCATCCCCGTCCCCAGCAGCTGGAGAACCAGCAGCGTCAGCGTCACCGTCAGCACCGCAAAGCTGAGCGGGCCGGAGAGCGCCAGCGACACCGCCGCCAGGACGCCGACCAGGATCGCGCCCGCCAGCAGCACGATCCGGCCGAAGCGCCCGGGTGCCCGGTTGCGCACGGCTACGGCGACCAGCACCGCGGCCACCAGGAGCAGGAACCCGCCCTGCAGCCCGAGGCCGACATAGGCCCCGAGCGACATCAGGTTCGGATCCGCCCCGCCGAAGGACATGTGCTGCCGGTGCACCGCCGTGCCCAGCACCAGCCCCACGAAGGCCGCCGCGAGGGCGTCCACGAGCAGGAACACGACCGCGAGCAGTGCCGTCCATCTCCGCATGGGCGCACCTTACTGAGGAGTAGTCAGCTCCGGAAGAGGTCGCGCGTAGGCTGGAATTCAGTGCCGCCGAAGGCTGCCAAGCGATGCTGTGGGAAAGCTCACCGTGTCTGCCGACTCCTGCGGACTCGTGGGTAACGCCGCCCAGTCAATAAACTCGCCTCGGTTCGAGAAGGGAGCCATTGTGCGCAAGGTGCTCATCGCCAACCGCGGAGAGATCGCGGTCCGTGTCGCCCGGGCCTGCCGGGACGCAGGCATCGCCAGCGTCGCTGTCTACGCCGAGCCGGACCGGGACGCGCTCCACGTCCGCGTGGCCGACGAGGCTTTCGCCCTGGGTGGGGACACGCCCGCCACCAGCTACCTGGACATCGCCAAGGTGCTCAAGGCCGCCGCCGACTCCGGCGCCGACGCGGTCCACCCGGGTTACGGCTTCCTCTCCGAGAACGCCGACTTCGCGCAGGCCGTCCTCGACGCCGGCCTGATCTGGATCGGCCCGCCGCCGCAGGCCATCCGCGACCTCGGCGACAAGGTGACGGCCCGTCACGTCGCCCAGCGCGCGGGCGCCCCGCTGGTGGCCGGCACCCCGGACCCGGTCTCCGGTCCGGACGAGGTCGTCGCCTTCGCCCAGGAGCACGGCCTCCCCATCGCCATCAAGGCCGCCTTCGGCGGCGGCGGCCGCGGCCTGAAGGTCGCGCGCACGCTGGAGGAGATCCCCGAGCTGTACGGGTCGGCGGTCCGCGAGGCCGTGGCGGCGTTCGGCCGCGGCGAGTGCTTCGTCGAGCGCTACCTCGACAAGCCGCGCCACGTCGAGACCCAGTGCCTGGCCGACCAGCACGGCAACGTCGTCGTGGTCTCCACCCGCGACTGCTCGCTGCAGCGCCGTCACCAGAAGCTCGTCGAGGAGGCCCCCGCGCCGTTCCTCAGCGACGAGCAGAACGCGCAGCTGTACGCCGCCTCGAAGGCCATCCTCAAGGAGGCCGGCTACGTCGGCGCCGGCACCTGCGAGTTCCTGGTCGCGGCCGACGGGACGATCTCCTTCCTGGAGGTCAACACCCGCCTGCAGGTCGAGCACCCGGTCACCGAGGAGGTCACCGGCATCGACCTGGTCCGCGAGCAGTTCCGCATCGCCGACGGCGAGGAGCTGGGCTACGGGGACCCGGAGATCCGCGGCCACTCCTTCGAGTTCCGCATCAACGGCGAGGACCCGGGCCGCAACTTCCTGCCCGCACCGGGCACCGTCACCCTGTTCCAGCCGCCGTCCGGCCCCGGCGTCCGCCTGGACTCCGGCGTCGAGTCCGGCTCGGTCATCGGCCCGGCCTGGGACTCCCTGCTGGCCAAGCTGATCGTCACCGGCTCCACCCGCGAGCAGGCCCTGCAGCGCGCCCGGCGCGCCCTGGCCGAGTTCAAGGTCGAGGGCATGGCCACCGCCCTGACCTTCCACCGCGCGGTGGTCGAGGACCCGGCCTTCACCAGCTCCCCGTTCCAGACCTACACCCGCTGGATCGAGACCGACTTCGTCAACACCATCCCGCCCTTCACGCCCACCGGCGCTCCCGGTGCGGCGGAGGAGGACGGCGAGGGCGGCCGCGAGACGGTGGTCGTCGAGGTCGGCGGCAAGCGCATCGAGGTCTCCCTCCCGGCCGGCCTGGGCGCGGGCGCTGCGGCGGCGCCTCGCGCGGCGGGCGGCGCGAAGGCCAAGCGCCGGGTCTCGTCGAACCGCGGCGGCAGCGCGGTCTCCGGCGACACGCTGGCTTCGCCGATGCAGGGCACGATCGTCAAGGTCGCCGTGGAGGAGGGCCAGACGGTCGCCGAGGGCGACCTGGTCGTCGTCCTGGAGGCGATGAAGATGGAGCAGCCCCTCAACGCCCACAAGGCCGGCACGATCGTGGGCCTGCACGCGGAGGTGGGCGCGACGATCACCTCCGGCGCGGCCATCTGCGAAATCAAGGACTGACGCCCGTCCCCGCTGGGGGCCGAATGGCCCCTCAGGGGCGCCGGGGTATCCCCGGCCTGAGGCTGGGGGAGGAACTGGGCGAGCACCACACCACCCACGAAGGTCCGGGCCCGATCAACTGGTCGAACCTCCCCGGGTGGTGTGGTGCTCGCCCAGTTCCCCGCGCCCCTGGAGGTGCCTGGCTGAGGTCAGCGGGCCGGTGCTACCGCTTGGACCGGGGCGCGGCGTTGGCCCGGAAAGGGGGCCTGCACGCGCCTCGGCAGGGGCAGCGCCTCCGCCGGCAGCGCCGCCCCCGCGCCCATGGGGGCGACATGGACCTCAACTCCCCGGTCCGCCAAGGCGTTCAGCTCCCGCGCCCCGCCCTCGCTCAGCGTGGCCTTCTCGTCCGTGACCAGGTGGGTGATCGCCTCGCTGGGCACCGTCTGGAACATCGTGTCCGTGCCCAGCTTGCCGTGGTCCGCCAGGACCACCACCTCCGCTGCCGCCTGCACCAGCGCCCGGTCCACGCTCGCGGCCAGCATGTTCGTGGTGGACAGCCCGCGCTCCGCCGTCAGCCCCGAGCCGGAGACGAAGGCCCGGGTGACCCGCAGCCCCTGCAGGGACTGCTCCGCACCGCTCCCCACCAGGGCGTAGTTCGACCCGCGCAGCGTGCCGCCGGTCATCACCACCTCCACCCGGTTGGCGTGGGCCAACGCCTGGGCGACCAGCAGCGAGTTGGTGACGACCGTCAGACCGGGCACCCGGGCCAGTCTTCGTGCCAGCTCCTGCGTCGTCGTGCCGGCGCCCACCACGATGGCGTCGCCCTCGGCGACCATGGCCGCGGCTATGTCGGCGATGGCGCTCTTCTCGGCGGCGGCGAGGTGGGTCTTCTGCGGATACCCGGGCTCTCTCGAGAAGCCGCCCGGGAGCACGGCTCCGCCGTGCCTGCGGTCGAGGAGCCCTTCGGCCTCCAGCGCCCGCACATCACGGCGCACGGTCACTTCGGAGGTCTGGACGACGCGGGCGAGTTCCCGGAGCGAGACGGCTCCGTTGGCACGCACCATTTCGAGGATCAACTGGCGACGTTCTGCTGCGAACACGAAACTGACGGTAACGTGCACGCCCGTTTTCTTTCAGGCGTTTGCGCCTTGTTGCCGAAGTTGGGCACGGACGACCACGCGCCACCCCTAGAATGCGCGCCACATCCGCAACTTGAGGCACCGTCAGACATCAGTGGTGCCGCCTGGTCCCTCAGCTCGCGCCCTCGCGCTTGCGCACGTGCAGCTGGCGCGCGGCCTCCGCGACCGAACCCGACACGGACGGGTAGACCGTGAAGGTGTTGGCGATCTGCTCCACCGTCAGGTTGTTGTCCACCGCCAGCGCGATCGGGTGGATCAGCTCGCTCGCCTTCGGCGCGACGACCACGCCGCCGACCACGATGCCGGTGCCCGGGCGGCAGAACAGCTTCACGAAGCCGTCCCGGATGCCCTGCATCTTGGCCCGCGGGTTGCCGCGCAGCGGAAGCTTGACCGCGACGGCGTCCATCTTCCCGGCCTCGATGTCGGCCTCGGTGTAGCCGACGGTGGCGATCTCCGGGTCGGTGAAGACGTTGGAGGCCACGGTCTTGAGGTTGAGCGGGGCCACCGCGTCGCCCAGCGCGTGGTACATCGCGATGCGGCCCTGCATGGCGGCGACCGAGGCGAGCATGAAGACGCCGGTGCAGTCACCCGCTGCGTAGACGCCGGGCGCGGTGGTGCGGGAGACCCGGTCCACCTTCACGTGACCGGACTCGGCAAGCCGGACGCCGGCCTCCTCCAGGCCCATGCCCTTAGTGTTCGGGATCGAGCCCACGGCCATCAGCACGTGCGAGCCCGTGATCACGCGGCCGTCGGCGAGGGTCACCTCGACCTTGTCGCCGACCCGGGTGGCGGACTCGGCCCGGGAGCGGGACATGACGTTCATGCCGCGGCGGCGGAACACGTCCTCGAGCACGGTCGCGGCGTCCTGGTCCTCGCCGGGCAGCACCTTGTCACGGCTGGAGACCAGGGTGACCTTGGAGCCCAGCGCCTGGTAGGCGCCGGCGAACTCGGCGCCGGTGACGCCGGAGCCGACCACGATCAGCTCCTCCGGCAGTTCCTCCAGGTCGTAGACCTGGGTCCAGTTGAGGATCCGCTCGCCGTCCGGCTTGGCCTCCGGCAGCTCGCGCGGGGTGTTGCCGGTGCTGATCAGCACGACGTCGGCGCGCAGCTCGCGCGTCTCCGCGACCTGGCCGCCCTCGTCCAGCACGTCGACCATGACGGCCCGCGAACCGTCCAGGGCCTGTCCGCCCTCCAGTCGTCCGAACCCGCGCACCACGGTGACTCCGGCGCGGGTGACGGACTGGGTGATGTCGTGCGACTGGGCGATGGCGAGACGCTTCACACGGCGGTTGACCTTGCCCAGGTCCACGCCGACGACCCGGCTGGCGTCGTCCTTGCAGGCGACCGTGATGCCCAGCTCGTCATAGGAGTTGGAGAAGGTGGTCATCACCTCGGCGGTGGCGATCAGCGTCTTGGAGGGGACGCAGTCGGTCAGCACCGCGGCGCCGCCCAGGCCGTCCCGGTCGACGACGGTCACCTCCGCGCCAAGACGAGCGGCGACCAGCGCCGCCTCGTAGCCACCAGGTCCGCCACCGATGATCACAATCCGAGTCACGTTCCTCATTGTCCCGCAAGGCGGCACCCCGGCGACACCGACCCCTCTCGGGGCTGCCGTACGCTATGCCGCATGTCGCTCTACGCCGCATATGCCAGCAATCTCGATGCGCGGCAGATGAGCCGCCGCGCACCCCACTCGCCCCTCCGGGGCACGGGCTGGCTGGACGGCTGGCGACTCACCTTCGGCGGCGAGCAGTTCGGCTGGGAGGGCTCCATCGCGACGGTGGTGGAGGACGAGAAGGAGCAGGTCTTCGTCGCGCTGTACGACGTGGCGCCGATGGACCAGCCCGGCCTGGACCGCTGGGAGGGCGTCCCCCTCGGCTTCTACCGCAGGGTCCGCGTGCGCGTGCACACCCTCGACGGCGAGGTCGCGGCCTGGACCTACGTCCTCAACGACTACGAGGGCGGCCTCCCCTCCGCGCGGTACCTCGGCTTGATCTCCGACGCCGCGGAATCCGCCGGCGCCCCCGCGGACTACGTCCACGACCTCCGCCGCAGGCCGTGCTGACGCACCGTTAGTTGCAATCCCCCCTCAGGGGCGCGAGGATCCCCCACCCTTCGGACGGGAGGTGCCCCCACCGCGAGCAACACACCACCCACGGAGGTTCGTCCCCGGTCAACGGGTCGGACCTCCCCGAGTGGTGTGCTCCTCGCGCCCCTGAGGGGTCGCAACTGGAGGTAAGCCCAAGCCGTCCCCCTGAGAAAGTGGGGAAATTGTCATCATGGCGTTGCTCTACGCGCGTAGGAGAACGGATATCCTCGATCCCGTGAACGCTCTCCCGCAGCCGGCCGCCGGCGACATCCGCACTCCGTACGAGTCCGCACAGGACGCCGCCGCCGCGCTGCGCGCGCTGACCGGCGGGGGCGACCACGACATCGCCCTGGTCATGGGGTCGGGCTGGGTTCCCGCCGCCGAAGCCCTCGGCAGCGCCGAGTACGAGTTCCCGATGACCGAGCTCCCGGGCTTCGCCCCGCCGGCCGTCGCGGGGCATGCCGGGCGGGTCCGTTCCGTGCGCATCGGACAGGACAAGCGCGCCCTCGTCTTCCTCGGCCGCACCCACTTCTACGAGGGCCACGGCGTGGCCGCCGTCGCGCACGCCGTCCGCACCGCCGTGGCCGCGGGCGTGCGGACCGTCGTGCTGACGAACGGCTGCGGCGGGCTGCGCCAGGGCATGCAGCCCGGGCAGCCCGTGCTGATCAGCGACCACATCAACCTGACCGGCACCTCCCCCATCGTCGGAGCCAACTTCGTCGACCTGACCGACCTCTACTCCTCCCGCCTGCGCGCGCTGTGCAAGGAGGTGGACCCCTCCCTGGAGGAGGGCGTCTACGTCCAGTTCCCCGGCCCGCACTACGAGACCCCGGCCGAGATCGGGATGGTCCGGGCGATCGGCGGCGACCTGGTCGGCATGTCCACCACGCTGGAGGCGATCGCGGCCCGCGAGGCCGGAGCGGAGGTGCTCGGCATCTCGCTGGTGACCAACCTGGCCGCCGGGATCACCGGCGAACCCCTCAACCACGAGGAGGTGCTGGAGGCCGGACGGTCCTCCGCCGCCCGCATGGGCGCCCTCCTGGCCAAGGTGCTGGAACGCATCTGACACGCCGCGACCCGATGGCATCCGACGGTTCCTCCGCCGGGTGCCATCCTTTTTGTACCGAATCGACGCTCCACCCATCTGACCCCGACTCGACACCGACTCGACCGAGACCGAACGACCGAGACGTGAGGCGAAAGCGATGACGCGCGACACCGACCGCGACCTGCTCACCCGGGCCCGCGCCTGGCTGGACGAGGACCCCGACCCGGACACCCGCGCCGAGCTGGCCGACCTGCCCGCCGCCGCCGAGGCCGGGTCGGACGGCGAGGCGACCGGCGCGGAGGAGTCCGCCCGCGCCTGGTCCGACCTCTCCGAACGCTTCAGCGGCACACTGCAGTTCGGGACCGCCGGCCTGCGCGGCGAGATGGGCGCGGGCCCGATGCGGATGAACCGCGCCGTGGTCATCCGCGCCGCCGCCGGGCTCGCGGCCTATCTCAAGCGGGACGCGCCGGACGGGCTGGTGGTCATCGGCTACGACGCCCGGCGCAAGTCCGCCGACTTCGCCCGCGACACCGCCGCCGTCATGGTCGGTGCCGGACTGCGGGCGCTGCTGCTGCCCCGGCCGCTGCCCACGCCCGTACTCGCCTTCGCGGTACGGCACTTCGGGGCCGCCGCGGGCGTCGCGGTGACCGCCAGTCACAACCCGCCGCGCGACAACGGCTACAAGGTCTACCTGGGCGGTGACTTCGGCGGCTCTCAGATCGTCCCGCCGCACGACGCGGGGATCGCCGCCGAGATCGCCGCCGTGGGTGCGCTCAAGGAGGTGCCGCTGGCCTCGGGCGGCTGGCAGACACTCTCCGACGAGGGCGCACTGGAGCCCTATCTCGCCCGCGCTGCACGGGTGTTGGACCCACACAGCTCTCGCGACCTGTCCGTCGTCTACACCCCCATGCACGGCGTGGGCCGGGACGTGCTGCTGGCCGCCTTCGCGCGGGCCGGGTTCCCGGAGCCGGTCCAGGTCGTGGAGCAGGCAGAGCCCGACCCGGCCTTCCCGACCGTCTCCTTCCCCAATCCGGAGGAGCCCGGCGCCATGGACCTGGCCTTCCGCACGGCCGCACAGGTCAACCCCGACATCGTCATCGCCAACGACCCCGACGCCGACCGCGTCGCCGTCGCGGTGCCGGACCCGGCCGCCGAAGCCGGCTGGCGGATGCTGCGCGGCGACGAGGTCGGCGCGCTGCTGGCAGCACATCTGGTGCACCGTCAGGCGCAGGGCACCTTCGCCACCACGATCGTCTCCTCGACGCTGCTGGCCCGGATCGCCGAGTCCGCCCGGCTGCCCTATGCCGAGACGCTCACCGGCTTCAAGTGGCTGACCCGGGTGCCGGAGCTGCGCTACGCCTACGAGGAGGCGCTCGGCTACGCCGCCGACCCGGACGGGGTCCGCGACAAGGACGGCATCACCGCCGCGCTGCTCGTGGCCGAACTCGCCGCCGAGCTCAAGGAGAAGGGCCGGACCCTCACCGACCTGCTCGACGACCTGGCCCTCACGCACGGCCTGCACGCCACCGACCAGTTGTCGGTGCGCGTCTCCGATCTGAAGGTGATCGCGGACGCCATGGCCCGGCTGCGCGAGCGGCCGCCCACCCGATTGGCCGGGCTGACCGTCGACTCCGCAGAGGACCTGGAGCAGGGCTCTGCCGACCTGCCCCCGACCGACGGCCTGCGCTACCGCCTCTCCGGCGAGGGCGTCACCTCAGCCAGGATCGTGGTGCGCCCCTCGGGCACCGAGCCGAAGCTCAAGTGCTACCTGGAGGTCGTGCTGCCGGTCAGGTCCGGCAACGCGCTCGCGGACGCGCGGGCGGAGGCCGGCCGGCTGCTCGCCGCCCTGAAGACGGACCTGTCGAAGGCCGCGGGCCTGTAGAGCCTGCCTGCCGCCTGCGTGAGCCGCCCCGGACCCCGCACGGTCCCGGGCGGCTCACTGCTTCAGGGCGATGCCGAAGGCGATCGCCAGCCCGCAGGAGGCCAGGACCGCGGTGGCCACCACGACCGACAGCACGGTCACCAGCTTCTGCTCGCGTGGCGTCATCGGGCACACCTCCTGGGCCTCGGCCTTCCAGCGTGAACCCGGCGGACCTCCGGGGACCAGACCCTTGCAGTCAGTGGCGTCTGAGAAGCTGGGCGCGTGGAGACAACCGGCGTCGAACGTCTGATCAGCATCCCCGGCGTGCTCAACTTCCGTGACACGGGCGGATTTCCGACCGAGGAGGGGCGACGGGTTGCCACCGGGCTGCTCTACCGCTCGGCCTCGCTCGCACAGCTCACCCCGGCGGGCGCCCAGGCCCTGGCCGCGCTCGGCCTGCGCACGGTCGTGGACCTGCGCAGTCCCCGCGAGCTCGAGGTCTGGCCGAACCGGCCGCACGACCTGGACGTCGCCCTGGTGAACCTGCCGACCTTCCCGCCCCGCTTCCCCAGCCAGGAGGTGGACAGCCAGGAGGTGGACGGCGAGGCGACGACGGACGGCGACGCCGAGGCGGGCGAGGAGACCCTGGAGGGGCTGTACGCCTTCCTCGCCGACACCTCGGGCCCGGCGGTCGCCGCCTGCGTCGGCCGCCTGCTGGAGCCGGGCGCCCTGCCCGCACTGCTCCACTGCGCCGTCGGCAAGGACCGCACCGGCGTCACGGTCGCGGTGATCCTCTCCACCCTCGGCGTGGCGGACGCCCACCTGCTCGCCGACTACCACCTGTCCAACCACGGCCTGGGCTTCACCAACGGCCCGGTCACCTACATCGACGAGGACGGCGTCGAGCGCGTCTCGCGGCCGGTCCACCCCGACCTGCTGGCGCTGTACCTGGACCGGATCCGTGCCGCCCACGGCTCGGCCGCCGGCTTCCTGCGCGCGCACGGCCTCACCGAGGCCCACCTGCGGCGGCTGCGGGAACTGCTGCTCGAAGCGGACTGACGCGGCGTCAGTCCGCCCCGCTCACGTTCCGTCCCGGGATCACGTGCCGAGAGTCAGTTGGTGGACCAGAGGATGATCAGCCCGACGGCGCCGACGACGATCGGGGCGATCAGCCACCAGGTCCAGGTGACGGTCACCGGCCCCTCGGCCGTGGGACGGTCGGCAGCCGCGTCCTGCAGCTCGGTCAGCTCGGCGACGGCCTGGTCCGCCTGGGCGAGCGAGGGTCCCGCGGAGGGTGCGCCGAAGCTGCCCGCGCCGCCCCTGCCGCCGGAACCGGTCCCCCCGGAGCCACGGCTGAGGAGCGCGCGGTCGCCGGTGTCCCGCATCGCGCGCCGCCCGGCGCGCTTGCGCTGCCGCAGGGAGACGGGGATGGACCAGATCACGTACTTCCTGCCCTCGGCCCGCAGCTCCACGGAGAGCGCGGCGACGACGGACTCGACGGAACGCCAGGGCGCGGCGATCGTCCGCAGCGGATTGCGCACGACGATCCGGTCCTGGTCGGCGGTGACGACGGGCCAGACGGTGAAGGCGGCGATGAGCGGCCCGAGCAGGACGAGCGCGGCGAGGGCGAACCAGAGCGAGCGGCCGTGGCCGTAGACCATGGCGTCGAGGGTGAGCCAGAGCAGCAGCGCCAGCATCAGGATGCCCGTGACGACCCCGGGGATGGACCGGTACTTCCGCACGGCGGGTGCGCCGCCGGTGGCGGCCCGCTGCGTCTCACTCTCGCTCATGCGCCCGATTGTGCCATCCACACAGACGGCCAGTCGCAGCCGCAGGGCCGCGGGGAACCGCGTGACCAGCCCACCGCCCCTGAGGTTCGTCCCGCAGACGGGGCCGGACCTCCCCTGGTGGCGGGTTGCTCGCGCAGCTCCCCGCGCCCCCAGGGAAGTGCAACTGAACACGGGGTCTAACGTTTCGCTACGCGTGTAGATATGCTGGGCTGGTGAGCATGCCCACCCGAACCCCACTGGCCGAGGTCGCGACCTCCGACGCGGCGCTCCGCCGCTTCCTGCACGGGCTCCCCGGCGTCGACGCCGTGGGGCTGGAAGCGCGGGCCGCAGGCCTCGGCACACGGTCCATCAAGACCACCGCCAAGGCCTTCGCCATCGACCTCGCGATCTCGATGATCGACCTGACCACGCTGGAAGGCGCGGACACCCCGGGCAAGGTCCGGTCGCTCTGCGCCAAGGCGCTGCGTCCCGACCCCAGCGATCCGACCACCCCCCACACCGCCGCGGTCTGCGTCTACCCGGACATGGTCGCGGTCGCGAAGGACACGCTCGGCCCCGCCTCCGGCATCGCCGTCGCGTCCGTGGCCACCGCCTTCCCGTCCGGCCGGGCCGGCCTCCCGGTCAAGCTCGCGGACACTGCCGAGGCGGTCGCCGCCGGGGCCGACGAGGTGGACATGGTGATCGACCGCGGCGCCTTCCTCTCCGGCCGCTACCTGGAGGTCTTCGAGACCATCACCTCGGTGAAGGAGGCCTGTGCCCGTCCGGACGGCACGGCCGCCCACCTCAAGGTGATCTTCGAGACCGGCGAGTTGCAGACCTACGACAACATCCGCCGGGCCTCCTGGCTGGCCATGCTCGCGGGCGCGGACTTCATCAAGACGTCCACCGGCAAGGTCGCCGTCAACGCCACCCCCGCCAACACGCTGCTCCTCATGGAAGCCGTCCGGGACTTCCGCGCCGCCACCGGCACGCAGGTGGGCGTGAAGCCCGCCGGGGGTATCCGTACCACCAAGGACGCCATGAAGTACCTGGTCATGGTGAACGAGACCCTCGGTGACGACTGGCTGACCCCGGAGTGGTTCCGCTTCGGCGCGTCCAGCCTGCTCAACGACCTGCTGATGCAGCGTCAGAAGCTTTCCACGGGCCGCTACTCCGGTCCTGACTACGTGACGGTGGACTGATCACCATGGCCGACCAGCTTTTCGCGTACGCACCGGCACCCGAGTCGCGGGCCGCCGCAGGCGAGATCGCCTCGCACTACGGGCACTTCATCGACGGCGAGTTCACCGAGAGCACCGGCTCCGAGTCGCTCAAGACGATCGACCCGGCCACCGAGGAGGTGCTGGCCGAGTTCGCCCAGGGCACCGAGGCGGACGTCGACCGCGCCGTCGCCGCCGCACGGGCCGCGTTCCCGGGGTGGGCCGGGCTGCCCGGTTCCGAGCGGGCCAAGTACCTGTTCCGGATCGCCCGGATCGTCCAGGAGCGCAGCCGTGAGCTCGCGGTCCTGGAGTCGATCGACAACGGCAAGCCGATCCGGGAGACCCGCGACGTCGACCTGCCGCTGGTCGCCGCGCACTTCTTCTACTACGCGGGCTGGGCCGACAAGCTGGAGTTCGCCGGCTACGGCCCGAACCCCCGGCCGGTCGGCGTCGCCGCCCAGGTCATCCCGTGGAACTTCCCGCTGCTGATGCTGGCGTGGAAGATCGCCCCGGCGCTCGCGACCGGCAACACGGTCGTGCTCAAGCCGGCCGAGACCACGCCGCTCACCGCGCTGCGCTTCGCGGAGATCGTCCGCCAGGCCGGGCTGCCCCGAGGGGTCGTCAACATCGTGACGGGCGACGGGCGTACGGGCGCGGCGCTGACCGCGCACCCGGACGTGGACAAGGTCGCCTTCACCGGCTCCACCGAGGTCGGCCGGGCCATCGCCCGGACGCTGGCGGGCACCCGCACCCGGCTCTCGCTGGAACTGGGCGGCAAGGCCGCCAACATCGTCTTCGACGACGCGCCGATCGACCAGGCGGTCGAAGGCATCGTCGACGGCATCTTCTTCAACCAGGGCCACGTCTGCTGCGCGGGTTCGCGCCTGCTGGTCCAGGAGTCGATCCAGGACGAGCTGCTGGACGCGCTCAAGCGCCGGATGTCGACCCTGCGCGTGGGCGACCCGCTGGACAAGAACACCGACATCGGCGCGATCAACTCCGCCGCCCAGCTGGCCCGGATCACCGAGCTGGCGCAGGCGGGCGAGGCCGAGGGCGCCGAGCGCTGGGCTCCCGCCTGCGAACTGCCGTCCAGCGGCTTCTGGTTCGCGCCGACGCTGTTCACCGGTGTCAGCGCCACCCACCGGATCTCCCGCGAGGAGATCTTCGGCCCGGTGCTCTCGGTGCTGACCTTCCGCACCCCGGAGGAGGCCGTGGCCAAGGCCAACAACACCCCCTACGGGCTGAGCGCCGGCATCTGGACGGAGAAGGGCTCGCGCATCCTGTGGATGGCGAACAAGCTCCGCGCCGGTGTGGTGTGGTCCAACACGTTCAACAAGTTCGACCCGACCTCGCCCTTCGGCGGCTACAAGGAGTCGGGCTACGGCCGCGAGGGCGGTCGCCACGGCCTGGAGGCGTACCTCGATGTCTGAGCCCACCGCAGTCCGCCTGGACGTCTACAAGACCTACAAGCTCTACGTGGGCGGCAAGTTCCCCCGCTCCGAGAGCGGACGGGTGTACGAGGTGACCGACCGCAAGACCGGCGAGTGGCTGGCCAACGCCCCGCACGGCACCCGCAAGGACACGCGTGACGCGGTCGCCGCCGCACGCAAGGCGGTCGGCGGCTGGTCCGGGGCCACCGCCTACAACCGCGGCCAGATCCTGTACCGCGCCGCGGAGATGCTGCAGGGCCGCCGCGAGCAGTACACCGCGGAGGTCGCCGCCGCTGAGGGCCTGTCGGCCAAGAAGGCCGCGCCGCTGGTGGACGCCGCCGTCGACCGGCTCGTCTGGTACGCGGGCTGGACCGACAAGGTCGCCCAGATCGCGGGCGCGGCCAATCCGGTGGCCGGGCCGTACTTCAACCTGTCCACCCCCGAACCCACCGGCGTGGTCGGCATCGTGGCCCCGCAGGACGGCACCGGCTTCTCGCTGCTGGGCCTGGTCTCGGTGGTCGCGCCGGTGATCGCCACCGGCAACACGGCGGTCGTCGCCCTGGCCCCGGGCGCGCCGCTGCCGGGCCTGAGCTTCGGCGAGGTGCTGGCCACCTCGGACCTGCCGGGCGGCGTGGTGAACCTGCTCTCCGGCGAGACCGCCGACATCGCCCCCACGCTGGCCTCGCATGCCGACGTCAACGCGCTGGACCTGACCGGCGTGGTGGACGAGGAGGGGCCGGCCTCCGCCAAGGCCCTGGAGACCGCGGCGGCGGAGACGCTCAAGCGGCTGCGCCACCCGGAGCCCGGCACCGACTGGACCGCCGCGCCCGGCACGGACCGCCTGCTGGGCTTCATCGAGACCAAGACGGTCTGGCACCCGATGGGCATCTGACCGTCCCTCAGCCTGAATGGCAGAAGGGCCCCTTCGGGGGCCCTTCCGCTATCCCCGGGCGCGCACGCCGTCGAGGGCGATGGCCAGCACCCGGTCGCGCTGCTCGTCGTCGGGGAAGGCCACCGAGCTGATCCCGGAGACCATCCGCAGCAGGTCGTCGATGGACATGTCCGCACGCACCTCCCCGGCCTGCTGCGCGCGCTCCAGCAGCGGCCTCCCGGCGTCGTACATCGACTGCCGGCAGGCGAGGAAGACGTCGGACTCCTCGCCCTCCAGCGCCTCCCGGATCGCCTTCTTGGTCAGCGCGTAGGCGACGAAGCGCCGCAGCCAGGAGGTCAGTGCCTCCCAGGGCGGGGTGTCGGCCAACTGGTCGGCGACCACGCCGAGTTCGCGCACCTCGTTGGCGTAGACGGCCTCGAACAGGTGCTTGCGGCTGGGGAAGTTCCGGTAGAGCGTGCCGATGCCGACACCCGCTCGCCGGGCGATGTCCTCCAGGGAGGCCTCGGCGCCGTCGGCGGCGAAGGCCTCGCGGGCGGCGAGCAGCAGCGCGTCGTAGTTGCGCGCGGCATCCGCCCGGCGCGGCCGCCGGGACTCCAGGAACTCCTGGACACTGACCTGCTCCGGCACCTCGACCTACCTCCTCGGAAATCCGGCTTGAACCGGAGGTCTGCCTCCGCTAATCTGGAGGAGCACCTCCACTTTAACGCGTGGAGCTCTCCCTGCGCTTCCCCAGATTCTTCTGCCTTCCGCTTCCGTTCCGAGAGGCACCCATGAACCGGAACAACAACCGCGTCACCTTCGCGGTCCTCGCGATCGGAGCCGGCGTCTACTCGCTGCTCCAGTCGCTGATCACCCCTGCCCTGCCCACGGTCCAGCACGCCCTGCACACCTCGCAGTCCACGGTGACCTGGGTGATGACGGCCTACCTGCTGTCCGCCTCGATCTTCACCCCGATCCTCGGCCGGGTCGGGGACCTGGTCGGCAAGAAGCGGACCCTGGTCGCGGCGCTGGTCGCGCTGACCGTCGGCTGCCTGGTCGCCGCGCTGGCCCCGAACATCACCGTGCTGATCATGGCCCGGGTGATCCAGGGCATCGCGGGCGCGCTCTTCCCGCTCTCCTTCGGCATCATCCGCGACGAGTTCCCCGCCGCCCAGGTGCCCACCAGCATCAGCAACCTCTCCGCCGTCATCGCGGCGGGCGGCGGTCTCGGCATGGTGCTGGCCGGCCCGATCGTCGGCGCGCTGGACTACCGCTGGCTGTTCTGGATCCCGGTCATCGTGGTCTCGCTGACCACGCTGATCGCCCTGCGCTACGTCCCCGAGTCGCCCACCAGGGCCGTCGGCAGCGTCAACTGGCTTGCCGCCGTGCTGCTTTCGGGATGGCTGGTGGCGCTGCTGCTGCCGGTGAGCCAGGCCTCGAAGTGGGGCTGGGGTTCCCCCTCGGTGCTCGGCCTGCTCGGCCTGGCGGTCGTACTCTTCGCCCTGTGGGGCCTGGCCGAGTCCCGCTCCGCGCACCCGCTGATCGACCTGCGCGTCATGCGGCTCCCGGCGGTGTGGACGACCAACACGGCGGCGCTGCTGTTCGGCGCCGGCATGTACGCGGTCTGGGCCTTCCTCCCCGGCTTCGTGGAGACGCCCAGCGCGCTCGGCTACGGCTTCGGCGCCAGCGTCACCGGCGCCGGTCTGCTGATGCTGCCGATGCTCGTCGCGATGTTCGCCGCGGGCATCCTCTCCGGCCGCCTGGCCGGACGGTTCCCGGCCAAGGCCCAGCTCGTCACCGGCGCCGTCCTGGGCGCCCTCGCCTGCGCGATCCTCGCCTCCTGGCACGACCAGGAGTGGCAGGTGGCCCTGGCGGCAGGGGTGTTCGGCCTCGGCATCGGCCTTGCCTTCTCCTCGATGAGCAACATCATCGTCGGTAGCGTGCCCGCGGCCCAGACCGGCGCGGCCACCGGTATGAACGCCAACATCCGCACCATCGGCGGCTCGATCGGCTCGGCGGTGATGGCCTTCCTGGTCACCAGCCACCTGCAGCCTTCGGGTGCGCCCTACGCCTCCGGCTACACCCACGGCTTCACCTTGCTGACCTTCTTCTGCGGGGCGGCGGCCCTGGCCGCGCTGCTCGTGCCGACCCGGCGCGCGGTGGCCCGTGTCGTCGGCCTCCCGGCGACGGCAGGGGCCGTCACGGCCGAGCGGGAGGCGGCCCGGAGCTGAGGCCCGCCGGGGACTGCCTCGAACCGGCCCGACCTGACCCCGCGTCAGGTCGGGCCCGGTTCCGATCACGGGGTTTCATCGGTCAGACTGGTCTCCCGTGAGCATCGCATCGGTGAACCCCGTCCGTCCCGCCCGTGTCGTCCTGGTGAGCGGCCCCTCGGGGTCGGGCAAGTCGACGCTGGCCGAGGGCAGCGGACTGCCGGTGCTGCAGTTGGACGACTTCTACAAGGACGGCGACGACCCCACCATCCCGACGCTGCCGGACGGCAGCGGCCTGGACTGGGACACCCCCGCCTCCTGGCACGCGGAGCAGGCGCTGGACGCCATCCGCAGGCTCTGCGCCGAGGGCAGGGCGGAGGTCCCGATCTACTCGATCCCCGCCAACGGGAAGACGGGCACACAGGTGCTCGACCTTGACGGTGCGTCAGTCTTCGTCGCGGAGGGCATCTTCGCCGCGGAGATCGTGCGCGCGTGCGAGGCGGAGGGCCTGCTGGCCGCGGCGCTGTGCGTACGCAACCGGCCCGTGGTGACCGCGTGGCGGCGGTTCCGCCGCGACGTCCGCGAGGGACGGAAGTCCGTCCCCTTCCTGCTCCGCCGCGGCTACCGCCTGATGCGCGCGGAGCGCGCCATCGTCACCTACCAGGTCTCCCGCGGCGCGGAACCGGTGACCACCGCCGAAGCCCGCACCCGCCTGGCGGCGTGCTCCGCGGAAACGCCCATACCGGCCGCCGTCTGAGGCTCCGCCACGAGTCCTGCGCCCCGGCCGCAGGGGCCCCGAGGGGCCGAACGCGCGTCCCCGGGCCGGCTCGCGCGACGGAGGGCCCCCGGGCCCCGCCGCCCCTGGGTGGGCGCCCGCCACGGGCCGGCCGCCCGCCCGGGTGAAGGGCCGGTCGGCCGGGTGTGGGCACTTCCTTGGATCCGCTCCGGGGGTGCGCGCCCCGCCCGATGCCCCTCGGGAAGGGGCGGTCCCCGCTCAGGCGGCAGAGCCCGCCCAGGCCACGCCCCGGACCCGCGCGGTCCCGGGGCATGGCGAAACGCAGGATCCCCCCGGACCCTGCGTTTCGTCGGTTCTGCAGCCTCAGGTCAGGCGACGAGCTCGCCGAAGGCGTGGCCGAGGTCGCCATCGCGGGCGGCGAGGCTCTCGTCGTCGCGGAGGCGGCGCAGCGCGCGCCAGATGCTGGACTTGACCGTGCCCACGGAGATGCCGAGCACGTCGGCGATCTCCGGGTCCGTGCGTCCCTCGTAGTACCGCAGCACCAGCATCGTCCGCTGCGTCTCGGGCAGGCGGGCCAGCGCCTGCCACAGCACGGCGCGCAGCTCGGTGCCGCCCATGGCGTCCGTGTCGCCGACCGTCTCCGGCATCTCCTCGGTCGGGTACTCGTTGACCTTCCGCCGCCGCCAGGCGGAGATGTGCAGGTTCGTCATGGTGCGCCGCAGGTAGCCCCCCACCGCGGCCTTGTCGTCGATCCGGTCCCACGCCCGGTACGTGCTGAACAGCGCGCTCTGCAGCAGGTCCTCCGCCGCGAAGCGGTCGCCGGTCAGGTGGTAGGCGGTCGCGTAGAGGGAGGCGCGCCGCTCGCGTACGTACGTGGTGAAGTCGTCCTCCGTCTTCGACCACGCCGTGTCGCGCTGGCTGCGCGTCGCGCCTCCCTCTTCCGCTGCCGGCTGCTCCCCCAGAGGCCGGCTTCCCCCCGTCCCCCCGGGCAGCAGGGTGAGCAGCGGCGTGGCTTCGGTGGCCGCAGTGGCCTCGATGACCGCGTTCATGTTCGCTCCCTGACTGCCTCGACTGTGTTGCTGTCTTGCGGTGTTGCTTCCTTGCTGGGCAAAACTCTGCCGGGCGCTCGTCATGGCGGTGTCCGCCGACTGTCACAGGCCTGTCACAAGGGACAGCGGGTCACGGGAACCGCCGCGGCCGCCCCTGCGTCTCCGGGGTCGATCCGCAGCCGGAGATTGGTCCAGAATGAACGCCGTGTCTCACCTGTTGCTCATCGAGGACGACGACGCGATCCGCACCGGCCTCGAACTCGCGCTGACCCGCCAGGGTCACAAGGTCTCGGTCGCGGCCTCCGGCGAGGACGGGCTCAAGCTGTTCAAGGAACAGCGCCCGGACCTGATCGTGCTGGACGTCATGCTGCCCGGGATCGACGGGTTCGAGGTCTGCCGTCGCATCCGCCGCACCGACCAGTTGCCGATCATCCTGCTGACGGCCCGCTCCGACGACATCGACGTCGTGGTCGGCCTGGAGTCGGGCGCGGACGACTACGTCGTCAAGCCGGTGCAGCCGCGGGTGCTGGACGCGCGGATCCGCGCGGTGCTGCGCCGCGGCGAGCGGGAGAGCCAGGACTCCGCCGCCTTCGGCGACCTGGTCATCGACCGCAACGCGATGATCGTCACCAAGGGCGGCACCGAACTCCAACTCACGCCCACGGAGCTGCGGTTGCTGCTCGAGCTGAGCCGCCGGCCCGGTCAGGCGCTGTCCCGGCAGCAGCTGCTGCGCCTCGTCTGGGAGCACGACTACCTCGGCGACTCGCGCCTGGTGGACGCCTGCGTGCAGCGGCTGCGCGCCAAGGTGGAGGACGTCCCGTCCTCGCCCACCCTGATCCGCACCGTGCGCGGCGTCGGCTACCGCCTGGACCCGCCCGCGTGACCGCTCCGCTCGACCTCGCCCGCCGGATCGCCCGGCGCCTGCGGCTGACGTCCCTCCGGATAAGGCTGATCGCCGTCTTCGCCCTGGTCGCGCTGGCCGCGGCGGTCTCCGCCTCCGGCATCGCCTACTGGCTCAACCGCGACGCGGTGCTCAAGCGCACCCAGGACGCGACGCTGCAGGACTTCCGCAATTCGGTGGACCGCACCGTCACCCAGCTGCCGCTGGACCCGGACTGCGCCGACCTGCAGCGCGCCGCGAACGTCATCGCGCACACGGGGCTCAAGTACGACGTGCTGCTGACCACGGACAGCTGCTCGGTGTCGTCCAATCCGGCGATCACGGCCAGCGTGCTGCCGCAGGCGCTGGTCTCCTCGGTGACCCACCCCTGCGCGCACTGCGCCGGCCAGCAGGGCACCTACCACCTGTTCTGGCAGCGGATCTCGCTGGAGGGCGCGCCCTACCTGGTCGGCGGCACCCATGTGGTGCCGACGGGGCCCAACGCCTACATGTTCAAGTCGCTGGACGACGAACGGAAGGACCTGGACTCGCTGGCCTGGTCGCTGGGCATCGCGACGCTGCTGGCCCTGGTCGGCGCCACCCTGCTGGCCCAGGCCGCGGCCACCACCGTGCTCCGCCCGGTGGCCCGACTCGGCGACGCCGCACGGCAGTTGGGCCAGGGCAACCTGGACGTCCACCTGGAGGAGCGCGGCACTGACGAACTCGCGGGCCTGGCACGGCAGTTCAACCAGGCGGCCGCGTCGCTCAAGGACCAGGTGGACGAGTTGAGCGCCCGCGAGCACGCCAGCCGCCGCTTCGTCGCCGACATGTCCCACGAACTGCGCACCCCGCTCACCGCGATGACGGCCGTCACCGACATCCTGGAGGACGAGGCCGACGCGCTGGACCCGATGATCGAGCCCGCGGTCCGGCTGGTGGTCAGCGAGACCCGGCGGCTGACCGAACTGGTCGAGAACCTGATGGAGGTCACCCGCTTCGACGCGGGCACCGCCAAGGTGGTCCTGGACGACGTGGACTTCGCCGACCTGATCACCGCCTGCATCGACGCCCGCGCCTGGCTGGACGCCGTCGAGGTGGACACGCCGCGCGGCCTGGTGGTCCGGGTGGACCCGCGCCGCATCGACGTGGTGCTGGCCAACCTCATCGGCAACGCCCTCAAGCACGGCGGCTCCCCGGTCGTCGTCCGGGCCCGGGAGGACGCGGACGGCGCCTGGCTGACCGTCGAGGTCGTGGACAACGGCCCCGGCATTCCGGAGGACGTGCTGCCGCACGTCTTCGACCGCTTCTTCAAGGCGGACGCGGCCCGCCGCCGCTCCGAGGGCAGCGGCCTGGGCCTCTCCATCGCCATGGAGAACGCCCGCATCCACGGCGGCACCATCAGCGCCGCCAACCGCACCGACGGGACCGGCGCGGTGTTCACCCTGCGCCTGCCGGTCCGCCCACCGGCCCAGCCGGGCCAAGGAGTTGACGGCTCGTGAACCACCCCCGCACGCGGCTCGCGGCGCTGGGCGCCGCCGCGCTGCTCGGCGCGCTCGCCCTGACCGGCTGCGGCATCCGCACCACCGCCGTGCCCGTGGACGCGGGCGAGCCGGCCTCGCGCACCGCCTGCCCGCCCTCCGGCTCGGCCGCGGCCGGCGTGCTCCAGCCGCCGGACCGGCTCGCCTCGGCCGCCGCGACCCCCGTCCCGGCCCCGGAGGGCGACGCCACCCCCTGGGCCCAGCTAAGCCCCGCCGCCCCGGCCACGCCGTCTCCGGCGGCACCCACGGCGTCCGACGGCACCCTGTCCTGCCTGCACAGCACCTCGCCGGAACCGTGAGCCGGACGGGCGGCGTCCGTAGGGACGTGCTGCAAACAGACCGTCGAGGCCCCGCCCACGGCACCGCCCGCCTCGTCGGACTGGCGCTGGTCGCACTGCATCTCGGTTTCGTGGCCTGGTACGCCACCCTCCCCGGCGACGCCTCCTTCATGGCCGACGCCAACCTCACGCCGCTGGTGAGCATCCGTCAGAACCTCACCGACGCGGGCCTGCCGGGACTCCTCGAGATCGCACGTGAGCTGCTCCTGCTCGCGCCGCTCGGGATCACCCTGCCCCTGATCGGCGGTCAGCTGGACCGCCCCTGGCTGGGCTCCTTCGTGCGGACCCTGCTGGGCGGGGTGCTGCTGGCCACGGCGGCGGAGGCGCTGCGCACCTTCAGCTCGGCCCACCTGCTGAACGTCGACGACGTCCTGCTGTCCGTGACCGGCATCGCCCTGGCCCACCTGGCCGTCGTCCCGGCCGGGCGGTCGTACCTGCGACGGCTCCGGGACACCCCCGAGGCCGACCCTGAGACGGCGTCACCCCGGAGTACGGGAGCCGCACGGGTCCGGATCGTCGCCCGGGGTGACGCCGCGGCGCGCCCGGCGCGGGAGGCTTGAGACATCACCGCACGAACCGCAACGGGGAGTTGAAGATGTCTGCATTCGCCGCCGACAACGGTCTGGTCCGCCCCAGCGAGGGCCGCGTCCTCGCGGGCGTCTGCGCCGGCCTGGCCCGCAGGTTCGGCCTGCGGCCGAACACGGTCCGCGTGCTCTTCCTGCTGAGCTGCCTGCTCCCGGGCCCGCAGTTCCTCGTCTACCTGGCCCTGTGGCTGCTGATGCCGAGCGAAGTCTGACACCTGCGGTTGCCCCCGCCAGGGTCGCGAGGAACTGCGCGACCGGCCCACCACCGAGGGAGGTCCGTCCCGCAGATGGGGTCGTACCTCCCTCGGTGGTGGGCTGGTCGCGGTGGGGGCACCTCCCGCGGTGGGGGCACCCCCGGCCGAAGGCTGGGGGACGGTGGAGATCCTCGCGCCCCTGACGGGTCAGCCCAGCGGCGTGTGGACCGGCAGGCCGCCGAGGCCGCTCTGGGCCTGACCCAGGCCGCCGCCGAGCGCGCCGGTGACCTGCTGGCCACCGGGCAGGCCGCTGAGGACGTCGCCGCCCGGGAGGGCGGCGGGCCCGGCCGCGTCCCGCTGGACCGGACCGGCCATCGCCTGCTGCGCCGTGGGCTGGACACCCTGCAGCACACCCTGGACCGTCGAGGTCAGGTTGCCGACGCCGTTCAGCGGGTTGGCGCCGTTGGCCAGCGGGCTGTTGGTCACCGCGCCGACCGCGCCCAGCGCGTCGTCCGCCATCGCGGGCGCCGCGGCGGCCGCGGCCATCGCGACACCGAGCACGGCGGTCCCGGCTACCTGCAGCGTTGCCTTCTTCATGGCTGTCCCTCGTGTCCTCGGAAGCAGATCCGCCGGCACACAGAGTGTCCGACTGGCCGCCCAACGTATCGGCGCGGGCGGACCGCTCCCAAATCCCGGTCACCCGAACGGATCAACTCCCGTCAGGCACTCGTCAGTTGAACAACCATTCGGCCTTGAGGCCGGCATAGCCCGGCTTGATGACGTCGTTGATGAAGGCGAGCCGCTGCTCGAAGGGCAGGAACGCCGACTTCATCGCATTGACGGTGAACCACTGGAGGTCGTCCAGGGAGTAGCCGAACGCGTCCACCAGGTGCTCGAACTCCTGGGTCATCGAGGTGCCGCTCATCAGGCGGTTGTCGGTGTTGACGGTCACCCGGAAGTGCAGCCGGCGCAGCAGGCCGATCGGGTGCTCGGCGTAGGAACTGGCCGCCCCCGTCTGCAGGTTGGAGGTCGGGCACATCTCCAGCGGGATGCGCTTGTCGCGCACGTACGCGGCGAGCCGGCCCAGCTCGACGGTGCCGTCCGGCTTGGCCGTGATGTCGTCGATGATCCGGACGCCGTGCCCGAGACGGTCCGCACCGCAGATCTGCAGGGCCTCCCAGATGGACGGCAGGCCGAAGGCCTCGCCCGCGTGGATGGTGAAGTGGTTGTTCTCCCGGGCCAGGTACTCGAAGGCGTCCAGGTGCCGGGTGGGCGGGTTGCCCGCCTCGGCGCCGGCGATGTCGAAGCCGGCGACGCCGTGGTCCCGGAAGCGGTTGGCCAGCTCGGCGATCTCCAGGCTGCGGGCGGCGTGGCGCATCGCGGTGAGCAGCGCCTGCACCTTGATCCGCTGCCCCTTCTCCCGGGCCGCGGCCTCCCCTTGGCGGAAGCCCTCGTTGACGGCCTCGACGACCTCGTCGAGCGTCAGCCCCCGCTCCAGGTGCTGCTCCGGGGCGTAACGGACCTCGGCGTAGACGACGCCGTCCGCGGCGAGGTCCTCGGCGCAGTCGCGGGCGACGCGGACCAGCGCGTCGCGCGTCTGCATGACCGCGCAGGTGTGCGCGAAGGTCTCCAGGTAGCGGACCAGGGAGCCGGAGTCGGCGGCCTCGCGGAACCAGGTCCCGAGGGACTCGGCGTCCCCGGCGGGGAGCTTGTCGAGGTAGCCGACCTGGTCGGCCAGTTCCAGCACGGTCTGCGGCCGCAGGCCCCCGTCCAGGTGGTCGTGGAGCAGCACCTTCGGTGCGCGGCGGATGTGGTCGCGAGTCGTCTCCATCGCCCGATGGTACCCCTACGCGCGTAGATCCGCTGGTGGCGCACCGCCAGGGGCGCGGGGATCCCCCACCCTTCCCCAGCCTTCGGCGCCCCCACGGCGGGAGGTGCCCCCCAGCTCGGGCAACACACCGCCCACAGAGGTCTGTCCCGCACACGGGGTCGAACCTCCCCGGGCGGTGTGTTGCTCGCGCTGGGGGCGCCTCCCGCCCGAAGGCTGGGGGCGGGTGGGGATCTCCGCGCCCCTGAGGGGTCACCCGTGCAGGGGGAGCTGGCCGCGCATGGAGAGGACGTAGTCGCGGAAGGCCCGGGCCGGGGGCGGGAGTTCACGGTTCGTCACCCACGCGAGCGCCAGTTCGCGCCGCGCGCGTGGGGCGGTGATCTCCAGCTCGGTCACCTCGGGCCGGTGCGTCCCTGCGGGAGGGAGCACGGCGACCCCCAGCCCCGCCGCGACCAGTCCCCGCAGTGTGTCGGCCTCCTCGCCCTCGAAGGAGACCCGGGGCGTGAAGCCCGCCTCCGCGCACAGCGCGTCGACGATCCGGCGCAGGCCGTACCCGGGCTCCAGGGTGACGAACGGGTCCTCCGCCACCTCCGCCAGCCGGGCCCGGCGACGGCCGGCCAGCCGGTGGTCGGCGGGGACGACGAGCCGCAGCCGCTGCTCCCCCATCCGACGCGACGTCAGATCCGCCCCCTCCGGGCTCGGTGAGAGCAGGCACAGGTCCAACTCGCCCTCCCGCAGCCGGGCCAGCATGGAGTCGGTGTAGTCCTGCACCAGCGTGAAGCGGACCTTCGGATACGAGGCCCGGAAGCCGCGCAGCAGCATGGGCACCGCCTCCGGGCCCATCGTGTGCAGGAAGCCGAAGGCCACCCGCCCGCCGTCCGGATCCGCCTCACCGCGGGCGTCCTCCACGCCCCGGCCGAGCTCGGCGAGGGCCCGCTCGGCCGCAGCGAGCAGGATCCGCCCGGCCCGCGTCAGCCTCACCGTCCGACCCTCCCGGGTCAGCAAGGCCACGCCGACCTGCTGCTCCAGCCGGGCCACGGCCCGGCTCAGGGTCGGCTGCGGCATGCCGAGCTCGTTCGCGGCCCGGGTCACGTGCTCGGTCCGGCCGACGGCCGCGAACTGCGCCAGCGCCGGTGCGATCTCCGCCACACGCGCCGAGACGTCCGGCTCCGACCTGTGGTCATACGTCATGGCATCGATCATCCCCTGTCCATGCATTGGACGCATCAACTGGGCCGGTCCTAACGTCACGTCCATGCCAGCCGTCTCAGCGCCTCCCGCCACCGACCCCGACCTACGACACACCTCCGGCAGCCGCGGCCTGCGCCGCACCCAACTCGCGCTCTTCGGCGCCGGACTGGCGACCTTCCTGCTCCTCTACTCGACGCAGGCGCTGCTCCCCGCCCTCTCCGACGACCTGCACCTGACGCCGGGGCAGGCGAGCTGGACGGTCTCGGTGGCCTCGATCGGCCTGGCCCTGGCGGTCATCCCGGTGAGCGCCCTGTCCGAGCGCTACGGGCGGATCACGGTGATGACCGCGTCGGTCTTCACGGCGGCCGCGATCGCCCTCGTCCTGCCCTTCGCGCCGGACCTGACGACGCTGGTGGTGCTGCGGGCGCTGCAGGGCGTCGCCCTGGCGGGTCTTCCCGCGACGGCGATGGCCTTCCTCGCGGAGGAGGTCCACCCGAGCGCCCTGGCCGGCGCGATGGGCCTGTACGTCGCGGGCAACAGCATCGGCGGCATGGCCGGACGGCTGATCTCCGGCGTGGTCGCGGGCTCCTTCGGCTGGCGTTGGGGCCTCGCCTCGGTGGCGGTGCTCGCCGTCGTCTGCGCGGTGGCCTTCCGCCTGCTGGTGCCCGCGGCGCGGTACTTCCGCCCGGCCCCGGTGAACCCGGCGGCACTGTGGCGGACGATCACCGGCCACCTCGGAAACCCGCTGCTGGCGCGGCTGTTCGCGCTGGGGCTGCTGTTCATGACCGTCTTCGGCGCGGTCTACACCGTGATGGGCTACCGCCTGGTGGCCGCGCCCTTCGGCCTCTCCCAGGGTCTGGCCAGCTCGATCTTCGCGGTCTACGTGTTCGGGACCTTCGCCTCCGCGATGTCGGCCCGCGTGACGGGACGCTTCGGCCGGCGGGGCACGCTCTACCTGGCCATCGGCACGGTGGCGGTGGGGCTGGTGCTGACGCTCACCCAGTCGCTCGCGCTGTCCCTGGCGGGCCTGGTGCTCATCACGGTGGGCTTCTTCACCGGCCACTGCGTCGCCTCCGCGGCGGTCGGCCGGACGGCCACCCACGCCCGGGCCCAGGCGAGCGCGCTGTACCTGGCCGCGTACTACCTCGGCAACAGCCTCGGCGGCACGCTCGGCGCCACCGCGTACCACGGCGCGGGCTGGGACGGCACGGTGGCGGTGGCCCTCGGCGCGATGGTGCTCGCCGCGGGCGTGACCCTCTACGGAACCGTCCAGGCGCGGTCACGCCTCGTGGCACACGCCTAACCCCGCCAGGGGCGCGAGGACACCGCGCGAGCAACACACCACTCGCGGAGGTCCGACCCCGATCAACGGCCGGACGTCCTGGGTGGTGTGTTGCTCGCGCGGTGTCGTCGCGCCCTCGCGGGGCTAGCCGATACGGTCGAGGATGATCGGCGTCGGGGTGAACGGAGTGCCCTCCTCCGCGACCGCCCACCCGCCTGCCAGGGCTTCGAGGGCGTACTCGAAGCGCTCGGGCGTGTCCGTGTGCAGCGTCAGCAGCGGCTGACCCGCCGTCACCTTGTCGCCGGGCTTGGCGTGGATCTCCACGCCCGCCCCGGCCTGCACCGGGTCCTCCTTGCGGGCGCGGCCCGCGCCCAGCCGCCAGGCGGCGACGCCGACCGCGTACGCGTCCAGCGACGTGAGCACGCCCGAGGCGTCCGCCGTCACGACCTGGCGCTCGCGCGCCACCGGCAGTTCCGCGTCCGGGTCGCCGCCCTGGGCGGCGATCATGCGGCGCCAGTGGTCCATCGCCGAGCCGTCCTTGAGGGCATCGGCCGGGTCCTTGCCGTGCACCCCCGCCGCGGCGAGCATCTCCCGCGCGAGCGCGACCGTCAGCTCCACGACGTCCGCCGGGCCGCCGCCGGCCAGGACCTCGACCGACTCGCGGACCTCGAGCGCGTTGCCCGCCGTGAGACCGAGGGGCGTGCTCATGTCCGTCAGCAGGGCGACCGTGTTGACGCCCGCGGCCTTGCCCAACCCGACCATGGTGCGGGCGAGTTCCTGGGCGTCGGCGAGGTTCTTCATGAACGCTCCGGTGCCGACCTTGACGTCGAGCACCAGGGCGCCGGTGCCCTCGGCGATCTTCTTGGACATGATGGAGCTCGCGATCAGCGGGATCGCCTCCACCGTGCCGGTGACGTCGCGCAGGGCGTAGAGCTTCTTGTCGGCGGGGGCCAGGCCGTCACCGGCCGCGCAGATGACCGCGCCGGTGTCGCGGAGGACCGCCAGCATCTCCTCGTTGGAGAGCAGCGCCCGCCAGCCGGGGATGGACTCCAGCTTGTCCAGGGTGCCGCCGGTGTGGCCGAGGCCGCGGCCGGACAGCTGCGGGACGGCCGCCCCGCACGCGGCGACGAGCGGAGCCAGCGGCAGGGTGATCTTGTCGCCGACGCCGCCGGTGGAGTGCTTGTCCGTGGTGGGCAGGGGCAGCGAGGAGAAGTCCATCCGCTCGCCGGAGCGGATCATCGCCTCGGTCCAGCGGGAGATCTCGCGCAGGTTCATGCCGTTCAGCAGGATCGCCATGGCCAGCGCGGACATCTGCTCGTCCGCGACCTCGCCGCGCGTGTACGCGTCGATGACCCAGTCGATCTGAGCGTCCGTCAGCTCGTTCTTGTCGCGCTTCGCGCGAATGACAGAGATCGCGTCCATCAGTGGTGCTCCTCGTTCCGTTGCACAGCCCCTGGGGGGCTCAGAGCCGTTCGGGGCCGAAGGCGTCGGGCAGCAGCTCGGCCAGCGGCCGGATCCCGGAGACCGACTCCACCAGGAGCTCGGCTCCGCCGTGCTCCCACAGCAGCTGCCGGCAGCGCCCGCAGGGCATCAGCGCGGCGCCGTCGCGGTCGCAGCAGGTGAAGGCCACCAGCCGCCCCCCGCCGGAGGCGTGGAGCTGGGACACCAGCCCGCACTCCGCGCACAGCCCCAACCCGTAGGACGCGTTCTCGACGTTGCACCCGGCGATCACGCGGCCGTCGTCCACCAGGGCCGCCGCACCCACGGGGTAGCCCGAGTAGGGGGCGTAGGCCCGGGACATCGCGTCCCGGGCCGCGGCCCGCAGGGCCTCCCAGTCGATCCGGTCGACCTGAGGGGCCGTCACTTTCCTTCACCCCGGCGGTAGACCAGGCCGTCCGCCTTGGGCATGCGCAGCCGCTGCGAGGCGACCGCCAGCACGACCAGCGTGATCACGTACGGCGTCGCGGAGACCAGCTGGGCCGGCACGTCGTTCGTGGTGGCGTACCAGACCGCGAAGACCGCCGCGGCCACCAGGCTGGCGACCGCGCCCGACCAGCTCCGCTTGAGCAGCAGACGGATCGCGATGCCGAGCAGCAGCACGGCCACGCCCAGCAGCAGCGAGTGGACCGCGTCGGAGCCGCGCAGCTGCAGCGAGTCGGTGTAGCCGAACAGGCCAGCGCCGGCGGTCAGGCCGCCGACCTTCCAGTTGCCGAAGATCAGCGCGGCGAGACCGATGAAGCCGCGACCGCCGGTCTGCCCGTCCTGGTAGATGTTCGAGCTGACGGTGACCATGAAGACGCCGCCGAGGCCGGCCAGCGCACCGGACACCACCACGGCGATGTACTTGTGCAGGTAGACGTTGACGCCCAACGACTCGGCCGCGAACGGGTTCTCACCGCAGGAGCGGACCCGCAGGCCGAACGGCGTGCGCCAGATGATGTACCAGGTCAGCACGAGCATGGCCGCGCAGATGACGGTCAGCACGGACATCTGGGTGACGAAGCCGCCGATGATGCCGGCCAGGTCCGAGATCAGGAACCAGTGGTGCGCCTCCAGCGTGGCGAGCCAGTGCGAGAGGCCGGGCACGTTGAACACCGGCAGCGACTGCAGCGGCGGCGACTGCTTGGAGCCGACGACCTTGTAGAAGGTCAGCTTGGCGAGGTAGCCGGTGGCGCTCAGCGCCAGCAGGTTGATCGCCACACCGGAGACGACGTGGTCGACGCCGAAGGTGACGGTGACCACCGCGTGCAGCAGGCCGCCGACCGCGCCGCCGATCATGCCGGTGATCAGGCCGGCCCAGGGGCCCCAGTGCCAGTCGCCCCAGGCGCCGAAGAAGGTGCCGAGGATCAGCATGCCCTCCAGGCCGATGTTGACGACGCCGGAGCGCTCGGACCAGAGGCCGCCCAGACCGGTCATGGCGATCGGAACCGCCATGTTGATCATGCCGCCGATCTGGCCGGAGGAGGTCAGGTCGTTGGAGTCGGTGATCGCCCGGACCGCGGCGAGCACGATCAGGCCCGCGGCGATCATCAGGTACACCATGGACCGGCTCGGCGTCCCCACCGAGCGGGCCTTCGCCATGACGGTGCTCACTTGGCGCTCTCCTTCTGCTCCGCGCCCGCAGCGGCTGCCGCCGCCAACTCACGTCCGACGCGCTGCTGCTGACGCTTGAGGCCGTAGCGGCGCACGACCTCGTAGGCCACCACGACGGAGATCACGATGGTGCCCTGGATGATTCCGGTGATCTCCGGCTCGAAGCCGTCGAAGCTCAGCTGGCCCGCGGCGCGGTCCAGCGAGGCCCAGAGCAGGGCGCCGATGGCGATGCCGACCGGGTTGTTGCGGCCGAGCAGCGCCACCGCGATGCCGGTGAAGCCCCAGCCGGAGGGGAAGGTCAGGTTGAAGCTGAACGCCTCCTGGGTCAGCTCGGGGATGCCGACCAGACCCGCGATGCCGCCGGAGAGCAGGATCGCGATGAGGATCATCTTCTTGGTGTTCACGCCGGAGGCCAGCGCCGCGCCGTCCGACTGGCCCGCGGTGCGCAGGTCGAAGCCGAAGCGGGTGCGGGACAGCAGCAGCTGGTAGCCCACACCGAGGACGACCGCGATGAAGACGAAGCCCCAGATGTCGCCGCCGTAGGTGTGCAGCGTGAAGAAGTGCGCCGCGTCCGGCAGCGGCTTGGTGCTGACGTTGTTGCTGCCCGGCGGCGCGTAGCCGAGCAGGTTCGGCTGCAGCAGCCAGGAGATGACCGCGATGGCGATGTAGTTGAGCATGATCGAGGCGATGACCTCGTTCACCCCGCGGGTCACCTTCAGCACGCCGACGATGCCGGCCCACAGGGCGCCGACGATCACGCCGGTGAGGATCACCAGGATGATCCGCAGCGGGCCGGGCAGGGCCACCACGCCGCCGACGTAGGCGGCGAAGAAGACGCCCATCCGCAGCTGGCCCTCGACACCGATGTTGAAGAGGTTCATCCGGAAGCCGAGCGCGACCGCCAGACCGGCCAGGAAGTAGGTCGTGGCGCGGTTGAGGATGTAGACGGTGCTGTCCGGCTTCACGTCGTAGGTGAGGATGTCCGACAGCGCGGTCCCCGGGTTCTTGCCCGAGATCAGCAGCACGACCGCGGTGACCAGGGCGGCGAACAGCACCGCCAGGACCGGCGCGGCGATGCCGAGCAGCAGCCGCTCCTTGTCGAGGCGGGCGAACCAGCCGCGCACGCCTCCGTTGCTCGTGGTCTCCATGGCGCTACTCCCCCGCCTCTTCGGTCTCGTCGAGGTGACCGGTGGCGGCGCCGGTCATCGCGGTGCCCAGCTGCTCCGGGGTCACCGTGTTCGGGTCGGCGTCCGCGACGAGGCGGCCGCGGTAGATCACCTTGAGGGTGTCGGACAGGCCGATCAGCTCGTCCAGGTCGGCGGAGATCAGCAGCACGGCCAGGCCGGCCCGCTGGGCGGCCCGGATGTGCTCCCAGATCTGCGCCTGCGCGCCGACGTCCACACCGCGGGTCGGGTGTGCGGCGATCAGCAGCTTGGGCTCGTGGCTCATCTCGCGGCCGACGATCAGCTTCTGCTGGTTGCCGCCGGACAGCGAGGCCGCGGTGACCTCGATGTTCGGGGTGCGGACGTCGAAGTCGGCGACGATCCGCTCGGTGTCCTTGCGGGCGGCCTTGGGGTAGATCAACCCCTTGGCGCCGTTGGGCTGTTCGGTGACGTGGCCGAGGATCCGGTTCTCCCAGAGCGGGGCCTCCAGCAGCAGGCCGTGCCGGTGCCGGTCCTCGGGGATGTAGCCCACGCCGGCCTCGCGGCGGGCCCGGGTGGGGACGGCGGTCATGTCGGTGCCGTCCAGGGCGACGGTTCCGGAGTCCACCGCCCGCATGCCCATGATGGCCTCGACCAGTTCGGCCTGGCCGTTGCCCTCGACGCCGGCGATGCCGAGGATCTCGCCCTTGTGGATGGTGAGCGAGACGCCGCCGAGCACGGTGCGCTCGATGCCGTCGGGATCGATCTCGGACAGCCGCAGGTCATCGACCTGCAGCATGGGCTCCTCGGTCACCGTGGACACCCGGCTCTCCGGGGACGGCAGCTCGGAGCCGACCATCATCTCGGCGAGTTGACGGCTGGTCACCGTCTTCGGGTCGGCGTCGCCGACCGTCGTGCCGCGGCGGATCACGGTGATCGCGTCGGCGACCGCGCGGACCTCGTCCAGCTTGTGCGAGATGAAGATGACGGTGAGGCCCTCGGACTTGAGCTCGCGCAGGTTGTCGAAGAGCGCGTCCACCTCCTGCGGCACCAGGACCGCGGTGGGCTCGTCCAGGATCAGGATGCGCGCGCCGCGGTACAGCACCTTGAGGATCTCGATGCGCTGCCGGTCGGCGACGCCCAGGTGCTCGACCAGCACGTCCGGCCGCACGCCCAGGCCGTAGGCGTCGGAGATCTCCTTGATCTTCGCCTTGGCCTTCGCGCCGATGCCGTAGAGCTTCTCGGCGCCCAGGACGATGTTCTCCTGGACGGTGAGGTTGTCGGCGAGCATGAAGTGCTGGTGCACCATGCCGATGCCGCGCTTGATCGCGTCGGAGGGCGAGTGGAGGTCCACCTGCTCGCCGTTGATCGCGATGGTGCCCTCGTCGGGACGCTGCATCCCGTAGAGGATCTTCATCAGCGTCGACTTGCCCGCGCCGTTCTCCCCAACGAGAGCGTGCACGGTGCCGCGCTGAACCGTGATGTCGATGTCGTGGTTGGCCACGACACCCGGGAACCGCTTGGTGATCCCGCGCAGCTCGACGGCTGCGGCGACCTGCGGAGTGGGGGCGTTGATGGCGCGCTCCTGGGTGAGTACCGGCGGTGCGGACAGCGGTGCAGGGGCCCGCACCTCGCTGGGTGCCGGGCCCCCGCATCATGACGGATCGTCAGCTGGTCGGAACAGTGACCTTGCCGGAGGTGATGTCCTGCGTGGCCTTGTCCAGCTGCGGCTTGATGTCGTTGACGAAGCCGCCGGAGGTGGAGTAGCCGACACCGCCCGACTTCAGGTCGAAGCGCTGGGTGCCGGTGAGCGGGGAGCCGTCGTGGATCGACTTGATGTAGTTGTAGACGGCGACGTCCACGTTCTTGAGCGCGGAGGTCAGGATGGTGCTCTTGTAGGCGGCCAGGCCCGGCAGGTTGTACTGGTCCGAGTCGACGCCGATGGACCAGGCGTTGCCGTGGGTGTGGACGGCCTTGATGGCGCCGTCACCGGAGGAGCCGGCCGCGGCGTAGATCACGTCGGCGCCCTGGGACAGCTGGCCCTCGGCGGCGGCCTGGCCCAGGTTCGGGGAGGAGAAGCCCGCGAAGTTGCCGGCCGGCGTCAGGTACTTGACCAGGATCTTGTCGTTGGGCTTGACCGACTTCACACCGGCCTGGAAGCCCGCCTGGAACTTGTGGATCAGCGGGACGTCGACGCCGCCGATGAAGCCGACGGTGCCGGTCTTCGACTTGAGCGCCGCCGCGACACCGACGAGGTAGGAGGACTGCTCCTCGGTGAAGACCAGGTTGGTGACGTTCGACAGGTTGTTGCTCGAGTCGTCGACGATCGCGAACTTGACGTTCGGGTACTTCTTGGCCTCGATGCCGACGGCGGCGGCGTAGTTGAAGCCGATGGCGATGATCGGGTTGTAGCCGTTGGCCGCCAGCTGGTCCAGCTTGGCGGCGCGGTCCGCGTCCGACTCGCCGTTGGTCGCCTGCAGCTCCTTGGTCTGGACGCCGAAGTCCTTCACGGCCTTGTCCAGACCCGCTGCGGCGGAGTCGTTGAAGGAGTGGTCGCCGCGGCCGCCGACGTCGTAGGCCATGCCGACCTTGAGGCCGCCGGCGGCGGCGGAGGAGCCCGCGGAGGAGGTCGACGTACCGCCGGCGGAACCGGAGGAGGTCGAGTTGCTGCCACAGGCGGTGAGGGCGGTGACACCGAGGGAGCCGCAGAGGACTGCCGCGGCGATCTTGGTTACCCGGCGCAAGGGATTCTCCTTGGTCGACGCGCACCTGGTCGGCGCGGATTGAAGGCGACGTTAACGCGCGTAGAACACGTTTGTGTTACGCGGGGCCGGGCGTTATCAGATCGTCGCAATTTCGGCCGATCGGAACCGGATGACCCGGTTCCGATTCGTGCCTACCTCCGCGCCGGGGGACCAGGCTTCCGCGTCAGAGGACCAGCGAGGCGAACAGCTCCGCGCCGACGGCGATAGCGCCCTCGTCCGCATCAAAGGTTCCCTGATGCAGGTCCCGCACACCGGATTCACCCGAAGAGCGGACACCCAACCGGGCCAGCGCCCCCGGAACCTCCTCCAGGTACCAGGCGAAGTCCTCCCCGCCCAGGCTCTGCTCGGTGCCCTCGACGCGGCCCGGGCCGAAGCGCCGCTCCATCGCGTCGGCGAACATGGCCACCGAGTCGGCCTCGTTGACCACCGGCGGCACGCCGCGGTGGTAGTCCAGCACCCACTTGGCCCGGTGCGTCTCGGCGATCTGGCCGAGCAGCTCCTCGATCGCCGTGGGCGCCTCGTGCCATCCGGCCAGCTCCAGGCAGCGCACCGTGCCCTCCAGCTCGGCGTGCTGCGGGATGACGTTGGCGGCGGAGCCGGAGGCGATCCGGCCCCAGACCAGGCTGACGCCCCAGCGGGGGTCCAGCCGGCGGCTGAGCGCCGTGGGCAGCTCGGCCGCGGTCTTGGCCGCGGCGAGCACCAGATCGGTCGTCAGGTGCGGACGGGCGGTGTGCCCGCCGGGGCCGTCCAGGGAGATCACCAGCCGGTCGCAGGCGGAGGTGATCGCGCCGACCTTGAGGCCCACCTTGCCGACCTCGACCTTGGGGTCGCAGTGGACCGCGAAGATCCGCTCGACGCCCTTCATCCCGCCCGCGGCGATGACGTCCAGCGCGCCGCCGGGCATGACCTCCTCGGCGGGCTGGAAGATCAGCCGCACCGCCCGCTTCAGCCGCCCGTCCCGGGCCGCCCGGGCCAGCAGGATGCCCGCGCCGAGGACGACCGTCGTGTGCACGTCGTGCCCGCAGGCGTGGGCGCGGCCGGGGACGGTGGAGCGGTACGGGACGCTCGCCGGCTTGGCGTCCTCGATCGGCAGCGCGTCGATGTCGGCGCGGAAGGCGGTCAGCGGGGAGTCCGCGGGCAGCCCCTCGGGGCGGATGTCGCAGACGAGGCCGGTGCCGCCGGGGAGCACCCGTGGTACCAGGCCCTCCTGCTCCAGTCTGGCCTTCAGCAGCGCCGTGGTGCGGACCTCCTGGCGCCCCAGTTCGGGGTGCATGTGCAGGTCGCGGCGGATGCCGATCAGCTCGGGGTGCAGTTCCTCGACCAGGGCGCGGAGATCCGCGCCGGAACTACCGGCGGGGGCTTGGCCTTCAACGGGAGCGCTCACCCCCACAAGGCTACGACCCCCGGCCGACGGTGGCACGGTAACGCCCGAAAAAGCTGTTCCTTCTGTGCATGAGTCGCCCCGAACGGGGTAGGAAAGCTCTTTCATACCGACTCTCAACGAGTGGCGGCCGTCCCGGTCACGCTCAGGCCGAGGGCCTTCAGCACCGCGGCGGAGCGGTCCGACCCCCCGGCGAGCTGGACGCCGTCGGCGGGCAGCCCCGGACCGAAGACGCTGATGGCGCGGCATCCGGAGAGCTGCAGCTCGGCCCGGTGGCCGCCGCCGAAGTCCAGTTCGGTGACCCCGCCGACGTCGTCCGGGCAGGAGACCGACGCGCCGGAGTGGAGCGGCAGCGCGTCGAGCAGGTCGGCCGCGCGACCGATCCGGGCGGGGTCGGTCACCCGGCCGCTGGTCGTGCCCTGCTGCGTACGGGTCCGCACGGCGACCGACGCGGCCCCCCGGGGGATCAGCGAGGCAGCCGGGCGCCGCCCCACGAACTCGGCCTCGGCGACGGCCTCCAGGTAGACCGTCCCCCCGGACGCGAAGGCCGCGATCTGCGCGATACGCACGCCCCAGCCGTCGGCCGCGGGCCACTCCCGGCCCGCCATGCGGAAGTCCGGCCCGGTCCCGCTCTCCGGGAAGCCCCGGCGGTGCAGGCCGGAGACCCAGTTCTGAGTGGCCGTCAGACCCAGCGGCGAACGCCACCAGCCGGTGGCCACGGAGCCGTGCCCGGACGGCAGGTTGACCAGTCGGTCGGGCAGCTTCGGCTCGATCCCCTGCGGGGCGGTCGGCAGCCGCCGCGCGCCCGGGGGCAGCGGAAGGGACGCGAGCAGGGCGTCGGCGCCCCGCTGCTCGGTGGACGGGGCCGACGGCGCGGCCGCCGGCAGGTGCCCGGCCGGGGGCGGAGGGGCGGCGCAGGCGGCGACCAGGACGGTGGTGCTCAGCAGGAGGACGGGCGGCAGCCCGCGCGAGAGCCGTCTCATGGGGATGGGACGCAGGTGCCCCCGCGCGGGTTCCGGCTTTGCTGACGAGCCGTCAGAAACGGTCCACGGGGACGTAGGTGCCCCAGACCTCGCGCAGCGCGTTGCAGGTCTCGCCGACGGTGGCGCGGGCCGCCAGGGCCTCCTTCATCGGGTAGAGCACGTTCTCGCTCTCGCTCTCCGCGGCGCGCCGCAGCGCGCCGAGCGCCCGGTCCACGGCCGAACTGTCGCGGTCGGCACGGAGCTTGGCGAGCCGCTCGGCCTGCTGCGCCTCGATCGCCGGGTCGACCCGCAGCGGCTCGTAGGGCTCCTCCTCGTCCAGCTGGAACCGGTTGACGCCGACGACGGTGCGCTCGCCGGAGTCGGTCTGCAGCGCGACCTGGTAGGCAGAGCGCTCGATCTCGGACTTCTGGTAGCCCTGCTCGATGCCGGCGACCGCGCCGCCCAGCTCCTCCACCTTGGCCATCAGCTCCAGCGCGGCGGCCTCGACCTCGTCGGTCAGCGCCTCGACCACGTAGGACCCGGCGAAGGGGTCGACGGTGGCGGTGACGTCGGTCTCGTAGGCGAGCACCTGCTGGGTGCGCAGGGCGAGCCGGGCGGACTTCTCCGTGGGCAGCGCGATGGCCTCGTCGAAGCTGTTGGTGTGCAGCGACTGCGTGCCGCCGAGGACGGCCGCGAGGGCCTGGACGGAGACGCGGACCAGGTTGACCTCGGGCTGCTGCGCCGTCAGCTGCACGCCCGCGGTCTGGGTGTGGAAGCGCAGCATCTGCGACTTGGGGTTCCTGGCCCCGAACTCCTCCTTCATGACGCGGGCCCAGATCCGGCGCGCGGCACGGAACTTGGCGACCTCCTCGAGGAGGGTGGTGCGCGAGACGAAGAAGAAGGACAGCCGGGGGGCGAAGTCGTCCACGTCCATGCCGGCGGCGATGGCGGTGCGCACGTACTCGATGCCGTTGGCCAGGGTGAACGCGATCTCCTGCGCGGGCGTGGCCCCCGCCTCGGCCATGTGGTAGCCGGAGATGGAGATGGTGTTCCAGCGCGGGATCTCGGCCCGGCAGTACTTGAAGATGTCCGCGATCAGCCGCAGGCTCGGCTTGGGCGGGAAGATGTAGGTCCCGCGGGCGATGTACTCCTTGAGCACGTCGTTCTGGATGGTGCCGGTCAGCTTGTTCGACGGCACGCCCTGGGCCTCGCCGACCAGTTGGTAGAGCAGCAGCAGCAGCGAGCCGGGCGCGTTGATGGTCATCGAGGTGGAGACCTCGCCCAGCGGGATGCCGTCGAACAGGACCTGCATGTCCTCGATGCTGTCGACGGCCACGCCGACCTTGCCGACCTCACCGTGGGCGATGGGCGCGTCCGAGTCGTAGCCCATCTGCGTGGGCAGGTCGAAGGCGACCGACAGGCCCATGGTGCCGTTGGCGATCAGCTGCTGGTAGCGGGCGTTGGACTCGGCGGCGGTGCCGAACCCGGCGTACTGGCGCATGGTCCAGGGCTTGCCGGTGTACATCGTCGGATAGACACCGCGGGTGAACGGGTACTGACCCGGCTCGCCCAGCTTGGCGGCCGGGTCCCAGCCCGCGAGGGCCGAAGGCCCGTACACGGGCTCGATGGGCAGACCGGACTCGGAAAGGCGGGCCATGCGGATCCTCCGCGGTGAGTGTTCCGTCGAATGGTGGGAGTTGTGATCGACGGTAGTGAGCCGCCGGGTGCAGCAACAGCGGTACCCGCTGGGGCGTACCTCACACGGCGCCGGGTGCTGGGAGGATGTGCGTATGGCTGATACGCAGAAGATCGCGGTCGTGACCGGCGCGAGCAGTGGCATCGGGGAGGCGACGGCCCGTCAGCTGGCGGCCGCGGGGTACCGGGTGCTGCTCGCGGCCCGGCGGGTGGAGCGCCTGGAGGCGCTGGCGAAGGAGATCGACGGCGTCGCCTACGCCCTGGACGTCACGGACCGTGAGGCGGTCGACGCCTTCGCGGCCTCGCTGGACCGGGTGGACGTGCTGGTCAACAACGCCGGCGGCGCGCTCGGCGCGGAGTCGGTGGAGGAGGGCGACCCCGCCGACTGGCTGCGGATGTACCAGGTCAACGTGCTCGGCGTGCTGCACATGGTGCAGGCGCTGATGCCCGCGCTGCGGGCGTCCGGCGACGCCACGATCGTGGTGCTCTCGTCGACGGCGGGCCACGTGGCGTACGAGGGCGGCGGCGGCTACGTCGCGGCGAAGCACGGCGCGCACGCGATCGCGGCGACGCTGCGGCTGGAGCTGGTGGGCGAGCCCATCCGCGTCATCGAGATCGCCCCGGGCATGGTCAAGACGGAGGGCTTCGCGCTGACCCGGTTCCGCGGGGACGCGGAGCGGGCGGCGTCCGTGTACGCCGGGGTGGCCGCTCCGCTGACGGCGGACGACGTGGCCGACGTCGTCACCTGGGCGGTCACCCGGCCGTCGCACGTGAACGTCGACCTGCTGGTGGTGCGGCCGCGTGCCCAGGCCGCCCAGCACAAGATCCACCGCGAGGGTTAGTCGCACCACCTCAGGGGCGCGGGGAACTGCGCGGCCAGCTCCCCCACCCCACGGAGGTTCGACCGTGATCGCGGGTGGGACCTCCCCGAGTGGCGGGTGGCTCGCGGTGGGGGCGCCTCCCGCCGTGGGGCCCCCGGCCGAAGGGTGGGGGATCCTCGCGCCCCTGGAGGGCTGCGCCCGCCAAGGGGTCCTGCAGGGCTATCGACGTAGTCACACATCCGGGTGAATCCTGGATGCACGCGCAGCGGATTCCATGTGCCGGGGCGTCAGAAGGGTGTCAGGGCAGGGCGGTTGTACGCCCTAGCCTCGTTCGTGCGAACCGATCACCGAACCGACCACCGAACCGACCGTCAGAGCCTCGGGAGGATCCGCTGGCCAGTGAGATTCCCACCCAGCAGACCCGTGCCCACCCGCCCGCCGGGCTGGCGCGCTTGAACGCGGCCACCCCGGGTGCCGCCGAGGAGGCGCTGCTGGCCTGCTGCGGCAGCCGCCGCTGGGCCATAAGGGTCGCCGCGCACCGGCCGTACCCGGATGTGGAGTCCCTGCTCGCCGCCGCCAGCGAGGCCTCCTACGACCTGACCGCCCGCGACCTCGGCGAGGCGCTCGCCGACGAGAGCTGGATGCCGCAGCCGCTGCTCGGCATGCGGGCTCCGGGGTCGGCCGCCGCGCACACCGCCCTGCAGGCCGCGCACGCCGCCTACGAGGCGCGCTTCGGGCACGTCTTCGTGGTCGCCCTGGACGACTGTCCGCCCGAGGAGGTGCTGGACCGGGTGCTCGCCAGCATCCGCTCCCGGCTCGCCAACGATCCGGACGAGGAGCACATCACCACCGCCGAGGAGCTGCGCCGCCTCGCCATGTCGCGGCTGGAGCACCTGGTGGCGTCTCACGCCTCGGCCGCGCCGTGAGACGGCACCAGTGATTTGACCCACAGCACAGCTGTTCACAACCCACTGACAACCCGTCAAAGCTGGGCAAACAGGAGCCGCCGCCCCGCAGCGGGGTGGACCCGCGCGCATCGGAGGTACCCCGAAAGGCTTTCCGCCCCTTCCGCTGGCTACGATGGCCGCGGCCGGTGGTCCCTCCCCGGCCGGGCCGACCGGACACCGACGACCGAGACCGTTGCCGCGATGCCGGGCGACCCCCGCCCCGCTCCCGGAGGAAAGCTCCCGTGCCGGCTGGAACGCTGTACCGCGGCCAGGCTGAAGGTATGTGGTCGTGGGTGGCTCATCGAGTCACCGGCGTGCTCATCTTCTTCTTCCTGTTCGCCCACGTTCTCGACACCGCGCTGGTCCGTGTGTCGCCCGACGCTTACAACAGCGTCATCTCGACGTACAAGACCATCCCGGTCAACCTGATGGAGTACGGCCTCACCGCCGCCATCCTGTTCCACGCGCTGAACGGCCTCCGGGTCATCGCGGTGGACTTCTGGGCCAAGGGCCCGCGTTACCAGCGGCAGATGCTGTGGACCGTCGTCACTGTGTGGGTTCTGCTGATGGCCGGGGCGTTCTACCCCGTCCTGCAGGAGACCCTGCGGAAGATCTTCGGGTGAGGGTGAGACGAGACCATGGCTACCACTGAGACCACCGCGGTCGAGCTGACCTCCACCTCGACGAACCCGGACGCCTTCCTGATCGAGCCGCCGCGCAAGCGGACCCGGACGACCAAGGGCCGTCGCTCCCGTACCAACTTCGAGATGCTGGCCTGGCTGTTCATGCGGCTGTCCGGCATCGTGCTGGTGTTCCTGATCCTGGGCCACCTGATCATCCAGCTGGTGCTGGACGGCGGCGTGTCCAAGATCAGCTTCGCCTTCGTGGCGGGCCGCTGGGCCTCGCCCTTCTGGCAGGCGTGGGACCTGCTCATGCTCTGGCTCGCCATGCTGCACGGCGCCAACGGCATGCGCACCGTGATCAACGACTACGCCGAGCGTCCCAACACCCGCTTCTGGCTGAAGGTCCTGCTGGTGACCGCCACGGTCTTCACCGTGCTGCTGGGCACTCTGGTGATCTTCACCTTCGACCCGAACATCAGCTGACGCGGACCGACGAGGCATCAGATTCCCATGCAGATTCACCAGTACGACACCGTCATCGTCGGCGCCGGCGGCGCCGGCATGCGCGCCGCCGTCGAGGCGACCAAGCGCAGCCGCACCGCCGTCCTGACCAAGCTCTACCCGACCCGGTCGCACACCGGCGCGGCCCAGGGCGGCATGGCCGCGGCCCTGGCCAACGTCGAGGACGACAACTGGGAGTGGCACACCTTCGACACCGTCAAGGGCGGTGACTACCTGGTCGACCAGGACGCTGCGGAGATCCTGGCCAAGGAGGCCATCGACGCCGTCCTCGACCTGGAGAAGATGGGCCTGCCCTTCAACCGCACCCCCGAGGGCCGGATCGACCAGCGCCGCTTCGGCGGCCACACCCGCAACCACGGCGAGGCTGCGGTGCGCCGCTCCTGCTACGCCGCGGACCGCACCGGCCACATGATCCTCCAGACGCTGTACCAGAACTGCGTCAAGGAGGGCGTGGAGTTCTTCAACGAGTACTACGTGCTCGACCTGCTGCTCAACGAGGTCGACGGGGTCAAGAAGGTCGCCGGCGTCGTCTCCTACGAGCTGGCCACCGGCGAGATCCACGTCTTCCAGGCCAAGGCCGTGATCTTCGCCTCCGGCGGCAACGGCAAGTTCTTCAAGGTCACCTCCAACGCGCACACCCTGACCGGCGACGGCCAGGCCGCGGCCTACCGCCGCGGACTGCCGCTGGAGGACATGGAGTTCTTCCAGTTCCACCCGACCGGCATCTGGCGCATGGGCATCCTGCTCACCGAGGGCGCCCGCGGCGAGGGCGGCATCCTGCGCAACAAGGACGGCGAGCGCTTCATGGAGCGCTACGCCCCGGTCATGAAGGACCTCGCGTCCCGTGACGTCGTCTCCCGCGCGATCTACTCCGAGATCCGGGCCGGCCGCGGCTGCGGCCTCAACGGCGACCACGTCTACCTGGACCTGACCCACCTGCCGCCGGAGCAGCTCGACGCCAAGCTGCCGGACATCACCGAGTTCGCGCGCACCTACCTCGGCATCGAGCCCTACACGGACCCGATCCCGATCCAGCCCACCGCGCACTACGCCATGGGCGGCATCCCGACCAACAACGACGCCGAGGTCCTGCTGGACAACGAGACCGTCGTGCCCGGTCTGTACGCCGCCGGCGAGGTCGCCTGCGTGTCGGTGCACGGCGCCAACCGCCTGGGCACCAACTCGCTGCTGGACATCAACGTGTTCGGCCGCCGCGCGGGCATCAACGCCGCCGAGTACGCGGCGACCGCGGACTTCGTGCCGCTGCCGGAGAACCCGGCCGCCCAGGTCGAGGAGATGCTCCGGGGCATCCTCGAGTCCGAGGGCACCGAGCGCGTCGCGGACATCCGCAGCGCCCTGCAGGAGTCCATGGACACCAACGTGTCCGTGTACCGCACCGAGGCCACCCTGAAGCAGGCCGTGGCCGACGTCGCGGAGCTGAAGGAGCGTTACAAGAACGTCTCCGTCATGGACAAGGGCAAGCGGTACAACACCGACCTGCTGGAGGCCGTCGAGCTGGGCAACCTGCTCGACCTGGCCGAGGTCACCGCGGTCTCCGCGCTGGCCCGCAAGGAGTCGCGCGGCGGCCACTACCGCGAGGACTACCCCAACCGCGACGACGTCAACTTCATGCGGCACACCATGGCGTACCGCGAGACGGACTCGAACGGCAACGAGACGGTCCGCCTCGACTACAAGCCGGTCGTGGTCACCCGCTACCAGCCGATGGAGCGTAAGTACTGATGAGCACCCCCACGATCGACGACACCGCCACCCCGCACTCCGCCGCGCTGGACGCCGCCGAGTCCGGCGCGGTCGAGCTGGTCACCATCACCCTGCGGATCCGCCGGTTCAACCCGGAGGAGCACCCCGACGCGGTGTGGGTGGACTACCAGCTCACCGTGGACCCGAAGGAGCGCGTCCTCGACGCGATCAACAAGGTCAAGTGGGAGCAGGACGGCACGCTGACCTACCGCCGCTCCTGTGCCCACGGCGTCTGCGGCTCCGACGCGATGCGGATCAACGGCAAGAACCGCCTTGCCTGCAAGACCCTCATCAAGGACGTCAACCCGGAGAAGCCGATCACGATCGAGCCCATCAAGGGCCTCACGGTCCTCAAGGACCTGGTCGTGGACATGGACCCGTTCTTCCAGGCCTACCGCGACGTGATGCCGTTCCTGATCACCACCGGCAACGCGCCGACCCGGGAGCGGATCCAGTCGGAGGAGGACGTCAAGCGCTTCGAGGACACCACCAAGTGCATCCTCTGCGCCGCGTGCACCACCTCCTGCCCGGTCTTCTGGAACGACGGGCAGTACTTCGGCCCGGCGGCCATCGTCAACGCGCACCGGTTCATCTTCGACTCGCGTGACGAGGGCGCCGAGCAGCGCCTGGAGATCCTGAACGACCGCGAGGGCGTGTGGCGCTGCCGCACCACCTTCAACTGCACCGACGCGTGCCCGCGCGGCATCGAGGTGACGAAGGCGATCCAGGAAGTGAAGCGGGCCCTGGTGACCCGCCGCTACTAGCCTCCTGGCAGGTACGGCTGAGGCCCCGTCAGCGCGAGCGCTGACGGGNGGGGCCTCAGCCGTGGGCGGCGGGTGCCTACTTCACGGTGACCCAGGTCTGGGCGGAGGAAGCCGCACCGGACACCGCGTTGCCGGTGTAGACGAAGCGCCAGTAGCCGGAGGCGTAGTCGCGCACGGCGGCGGAGACCAGGCCCTTGCTGTTGCTGGTGACCCACTTCTTGGTCACCCAGGTGCTGGTGCCCGGCTTGCGGTACTGCAGGGCGACCTTCTGGTAGCCGTAGCCCTGCCAGACCCACTTGTCCCAGTCGGCGCGCGAGAGCTTGCCGTTGAGCGTCACGAAGCGGCCCTTGGCGACGCGGGTGGAGACGGCCTTGCCGGAGACGACATCCGCACGCTTGTAGGTGAAGGTGGTGGCCTTCGGGATCAGCGTGGTGGTGCCGTTCTTGGCGGTGATCAGCACGGCCACGTTGTAGCTGCCGGCCAGGGCGTTGGGCAGGTGGTCGCCCTTGGTCCACGGCGCGGTGTGCGACTCGGCGGCGACCTGGGAGGTGGCCGAGGTGGAGACGGCCTTGAGGGCCGGCTCGCCGGAGAAGTCGTCCTTGGTGACGCCGTACTTGGCGTAGGCAGCCGGGATCGGCAGCGCCTGGATGGACTTGATGCCCGGGGTGGCCGCGTCCGTGTCTGTCGCGGCGACCCGGATGTTGATGGTGAACGTGCCGCCGAGCCCGAAGACCAGCGAGTTGACGTGGGCGCTGACCAGCTTGGGCGCCACCGGGGCCGGCGTCGCGGCGACCGCGGCCGGGGCGGCGAAGACGCCCAGGGCCAGGGCGCCGGCGACGGCGGTCGCGGCTATGCGAGTGCGCATGGTTCTCCTGTGAAGGGAGTGAAAAGGAGACCCATGAATAGCACACCTGAGTGACCGTCAGGACCTCCGGGCCGCCCGGAGGCTGCGCACTCCCAGCGAGCCCACGACCAGGCCCAGGACCAGGGACGTCAGGGCCAGCGCGGCGTGCACCCAGAAGTAGGCCGTCGGCCGGGAGTGGTCGTGGCCGGTGAAGGCCAGGCCCTCTCCGTCGGACCAGAGGTTCTTGAAGAAGGTCACCCAGATCCAGATGGACCAGACGCCGAAGGCGGTGAGGAACCAGGAGGCACGTCGGCTGAGTCTCATGTCGTCGAGTATCACCGGAGCGGCCCACGCGTCCGGACGGGGGGTCCTTGGCTCCGAACGCGGGGCACTCGAATGGATTGGGTACGGTCTTCCGCGTGCGCGTGCGAATCGGAGTTCTCTGTCGGTCCACCGCGGCCTGCGCGGGTGCGGTGTCGCTGGTCCTCGGCGGCGGTGTGTCCGCCGCCCGTGCGGCCGGGACCAGCCCCTCGGCCGTCCCACGGCCCCCGGCCACCATGTCCGACGTCGGCGGGGCCGCCCTGGCCCGTGCCGGCGAACAGACCGGGGCCGGCGCCCCGGCCCTGCCCGGAGACCTGTCGGCGCTCTCCTTCGTGGTCTCCGACGCCGACTCGGGCGACGTGCTGGCCGCCAAGAACCCGCACTGGCAGCTGCCGCCGGCCAGCACCCTGAAGACGCTGTTCGCGGACACGGTGCTGCCCAGGTTCCCGGCCACGGCCCGCCATCAGGTCGTGGACGCCGACCTGGCCGGGATGGGCGAGGGCAGCAGCCAGGTCGGCATCGTGCCCGGCCAGACCTACACCGTGGCCGACCTCTGGCGCGGCGTCTTCCTCCGCTCCGGCAACGACGCGGTGCACGTGCTGGCGGCGATGAACGGCGGCGTGGCGGCCACCGTGCAGGAGATGCAGGCGGAGGCGCAGAAACTGGGCGCGCGGGACACCCACGTGATCTCGCCGGACGGCTACGACGCCAAGGGCCAGGTCTCCTCGGCCTACGACCTCTCCCTCTTCGCCCGCGCCGGTCTGCGGAACGCGGACTTCGCCGGCTACTGCGGAACCGCCCGGGCGCAGTTCCCGGGCAAGGGCAAGGACCACTTCGAGATCGACAACACCAACCGGATGCTCTCCGGCATCGACGGGGTGGCCCGGTACCCGGGCATCATCGGCGTGAAGAACGGCTACACCACCAACGCCGGGAACACCCTGATCGTCGCCGCCCGCCGGAACGGGCACACCGTGCTGGTCACCGTGATGAACCCGCAGAGCCACAAGTTCAACGCGGTCTACGCGGAGGCCCGGGCGCTGCTGGACTGGGGATTCGCGGCCGAGGGAAGGACCAGGGCGCTGGGCACGCTTGACGCCGGGTCAGGCGGCTCCGCGGACGCCGCGGGCTCGGGCGCGGCCTCGGCCCGAGCGGCGGCGGGGCCGGGTGCCAACGCCGCGCCGGCGTCCGCCGGCGGCCCGGGAGCGCTCGGCTGGACCGCTCTGGGCGCCACGCTCGCCCTGGCCGCCGCCGGGGG